>NZ_JACJUP010000070.1:0-11709 GCF_014748295.1 Planktothrix sp. FACHB-1355
GGAAATTGCAAAGTTTAAATTTTCGATTGCCGATTTAAATTCAACCTAAAACCTGCAATCGAAAATCGGCAATTTTCATGTCGCTGGAGACTGTTAAGCCATGAAAACTTCTTCTAATTCCCTACCACCAGGTTGTATTATTCGCCCAGCAAGTGCTAGAGACATCTGGGCAATTCGGAAATTAGTATTAAGTGCGAAACTCGATCCTACCCAGTTACGCTGGCAACAATTTTGGCTTATTGAATGCGATAACATTGTAGTAGCTTGCGGACAACTGCGCTCTTTTCCCGAAGCGCAAGAATTAGGTAGTTTAGTAGTTGCACCAAATTGGCGCGATCGCGGTTTGGGTAGCTACTTAGTCACACATTTAATCCAACAATCAACCCAACCGCTTTATCTGGAATGTGTAGGTAAAAAATTGGCAGATTTTTATACACGTTTTGGTTTTGTACCTGTTTCCTGGCAAGAGTTATCATCATCGCTAAAATGGAAGTTTGGCTTAACTCAAATAGCTGCTAAACTAATCCCAATCATCTCTGTAACCATTATGCAGTATCGCAGATCGGAAATATCGCCAGATGCAAAACAAACTCCCGTACCTTGACTTCATTCATCAAGAACTTCAACTTTCCCCAAACCAAGGCAATCAACCTTTAGTGATAGATTTATTTGCAGGTTGCGGCGGACTTGCCCTTGGTTTTGAAGCCGCAGGTTTTCAAACCGTTGGCTACGAAATATTAGAAGATGCCTGCTTAACTTATAGCCACAATCTGCGTAATTTATGTTATAATATTACTTTAATGCCCTCATCAGATTTAGTTGATGGTGCAACAGTAATAATTGCAGGGCCACCATGCCAACCTTTTAGCGTCGGCGGACATCAACTAGGACTAAAAGATAGTCGCGATGGCTTCCCAACATTTATTTCTGCTGTTAAGCGCTATCGTCCAGAAATTGCTTTATTTGAAAATGTGCGGGGAATGCTATTCCGCAACAAAGCATACTTTGAAGAAATTGTTATCGCTTTGCAAGAACTAGGATATTTTGTGGAATGGCAAATTTTAAATGCTGCCAATTATGGAGTTCCACAAAAAAGAGAACGGCTTTTTTGCGTGGCGCACAGAGGCGGTTGGAAATGGCCTGTAAAAACGCATCTCAAATCGCCCTACACTGCTGGAGAAGCATTAGAAGAACTGGCATTTTCTGCCCCACCAGAATCAAAATTTCTTACTCCTAGCATGGATGAATATGTTAAAAAATATGAGATAGCATCCAAATGTATCAAACCTAGAGATTTGCATCTTGATGCGCCTTCTAGAACTGTTACTTGTCGTAATTTATGCGGTGCGACTGGCGATATGTTACGAATACGTTTAGCCGACGGACGCAGGCGAAGACTGACAGTTAGAGAAGGTGCGCGACTTCAGAGTTTCCCAGATTGGTTTAAATTTAAAGGTTCTGAAAATAGCCAGTTCAACCAGATTGGTAATGCAGTTCCACCAATATTAGCGAAAGCTTTAGCTTCTTCTGTAAAAACGTATTTAGATAGTGGCGATCGAAATATCCTAAAATCTTTCATTTTCCCTCAAGCTAATAACTCATCTACTGCTACACTGAAACCTTGTAAAACAGTCTGAGTGCTAACTACCTCATCAGAAATAAACACAAGTCGTTGATTTTGAGTAATTACAATAATCCAGCGATTATCAGGAAACACCAACCAAACTTCGTGACAACCCGATTGCAAGTATTCTTGTGCTTTAGCAATTACCTCTTCTGCAAAATCTGTAGGTGAAACTATCTCAGCAATTAGCGGGAAACTTTGGGGAAGTACAGCAGGTTCGCCAAATTGGGCGAGCAATTCTGGTGTCAGATATGCAACATCAGGATAACGTCCCTGTTTATTAGTTCGACAAGGTACTTCTGTATAAACTTCTCCTCCTTGTCCGCTGGAATCCTTGTAATTTCTCCAGTAGGTAGATAATTTGGCTTGAATCCGACTGTGCTTGAGTGTCATTCCGTTTTTCTCCACTAATTGCCCATCTACCCATTCTTTACGATCTGGAGGATTTTGCATCCAATCTTCCAGTGAAAAAACCTCCGATATTTGGGGTGCAAGTGTAGAAGCGATCATGGCTATTTGCTCTCCTGTTTAGCACTTAGTACAAAAATAGCATCAGGTTACCTTTGATTGCCCTCACCAAACATAATTTGTAGGGTGGGCAATGCCCACCATTTTGTCTGGAGAAGGGTGACGGCCAATTTGGTGGGCAATGCCCACCCTACGTTTAATGACGATGTTCTCGATAAAGACGAAGTGCATAAATTCCTGCTGGAGTTTCTCTGAATTCTTTGATTGTTGTTGCCATTTCGCTGTTAATCGCATCTATTTGAGGCAGTTTCATAGGATGTTCTGGAGGCAGTAAAGTGGGAGCGGATAGGGCGGCAAAAGTCAAGTCTGCTGCGGAAAATTTATCGCCAATTAAGTAGGGACGACCATCAGATAAGCGTTGGCTTACTTTATCAAAAATCTCTCTAATTTTTTCTAAGGAAGTGGCAGATGAAGCGGCTGTAACGTTCAATGATTTTTGCACGATGCGACGCATTAAGGGAAACGCGATCGCAAATCCCATTTGCTCTATTTGGGGAGTTCCTTCGCACCAACCTCGACGCATGGCTTCCCGGTCATTAAGGCGATAAAAATATGCCCAACATCGCGCGGACACACCAAGCTGGCTATCAAATAATTCTTCCCATTTTTCAACTTCCTGGCGGAGATTCCATTCCGTTGGATAAAGTTGCCGACTTCCGTCATTTTTGCCGTTCAAGTAATGCAAAATATCTGTTGAATCGACTAAAGCAACCTCTGGCGCTACCAAAACCGGAACGCTTTTGCCACCGAGAGAACGAGTTGCGAGTCGATGAAAAAGGGGTACGTGGCGTTCTTCAATGTAAGGAATTTCTAGCCAATCCAATGCCCAGCGGACTTTCTCGCAGTAATGGCTAATTGGAATAGTAATTAATCGGTAAGATGGCGATCGATCGAGGCTGTGTTCTTTCATGATGTATAGCTTTATTGAACCTGTTGCCAAGATTGCTGATTTAAGAGGAGCGTTTCCGTCATTTTCGCTAGCTTTTGTAGCATTTCCTGATGTGATTCGGCACGTTGTTTATACTCCCGCTTTCTCTGAAGTGCCGCCCGTGCTAAGTCTTCCCGCTTTTGTTTGAGCGCCTGTATCGCAACTCGTTGCCAAACATCGATTTCCTTGAGTTCTTGAGTGTACTGAGGTTGAATTGTATCCCAAGTAACTCGAATTTGGGAGAGGGCTCGATCGACTAACTGGATAGCATCATCTTGTTTGGCTTCCTTGAGCGATCGGCCTACAGGTTCGGCTAAACTATCAACATTGATATTCGCCAGCATAGGGATAAAATCTACCACCTGCTGGCTGTAGCTAACACCGGTCTTGCACCAAGTAGCAAAGTGTTCGCAATTGTTAAACAGCAAATTGTATTTTTGTTCGCCTAAACGACTTTCAGCACGACGGATCGTTACATCGGGAATGAAACAAGTTTGGTACTGCTTTACATAAACTTTTGAACCTTGAGCCATCGTAGCAATGGAAGTGCGTTCAATGGTAGCGCTCGTTTTGCGGTAGTGAATCACAGTTCCATCGCCGCAGTCAATACCGTGATGCTGGTAAACACCTTCAATCGTGAGAAACTGTCGAATCGCATAAATTTGATCGCCTCGTGCCATAAGTCGTTAGTTTCACTCTTCCCAGTATTGCCAACTATTCAAAAATTTTACTTAATAAATTTTTGAAGTTATACCGCAATCTATTTTGGCTCAATTATTAGATTCAGTATATGGGTCGTCCTTTGGCAGTATGACTGTAACTGTTGTTTCTTGATTGGGTACACTCTCGATCGTTAAAGTACCTCCATGTAATTCGGCTAAATGCTTGGCGATCGCTAACCCCAATCCAGAGCCTTGTTGTTCGTAAAGTTTGCGTTCAAATTGCATATAAGCTCCCAAATTAGCAATTTGCTCGGCTTTCATCCCCCGCCCTCGATCGCTTACAGATAAAATAAACGAATTTTTGTCTACTTCAGTGACAACATCCACTCTCGTTCCAGGCTCAGAGAATTTGAACGCATTGTCCACCAATTCTTCAACCAACTTATTCAGACGTTGAGCAGACATCCTGACCTGACCATCTTGCAATTGTAAGCGCAAATCGGCTCTTCGCTCTGCTTGTTCTGCTTGGTATATCGCTCGCTCTGCAATAATTGAATCGATGCTTTCTGTATAGTGGCTGCGTAGCATTTTTATGCGCTCTGGTACGTTAGCGATTAACTCTAGATCTGCATATAACAAAAAGTTTTGTATTAATCGATATAACCGACGACCAGAAACGTGAATATGCTCAACCATTTCTCTAATTTCAAGCAGATCTGGCCGATTTAGTTCCGTAAGTAAAATCTCTGAAAATCCCAGAATTCCATTCAATGGAGTTCGTAGCTCATGCGGAAGAGAAAAAGTAATATTATTACGCAATTCTTCCATTTTTTGTGCTTGTTTTTGCTCGATCAGTGCTTGTTTTTCCAATCGAGTCTCAATTGCTTTCAGTAATTCAACTGGCCGACATGGCTTAGTTAGATAATCGTCAGCTCCCAATTCCATACCTTTGCGAGTATTGGCTTTATCAGCTAAAGCTGTCAGAAAAATGAAAGGAATCATCGCTGTAGTTGAGTCACCTCTCAATGCCTGTAGGACGCTGTAGCCATCTAGATCGGGCATTGTCACATCACAAATAATCAAATCTGGCCTAATTTCTTTGGCAGTCTGAATACCTTTTAAGCCATTTTCTGCGGCTGTAGCCTCAAAATTTTGCTCTTGCAACAGATCCAAGATATTCTCTCTAATTGCTTGCTCGTCTTCGATCAGCAAAATCTTTGTCATTTTTTCTTCCTCAATAAATAGAATTTACTTCTGTTTCGACAGCTAGAATTTACAGACCGCTAATCTAAATCTGATTTAGCTGGCAATATTTGTAGACTTTTCCCCGCTAACAATCTTTCTTCAAAGTCACGTACATTCAAAGGCTTGTCAAATAAATAACCTTGCATCTCATCACAATCATTATAATATAAAAAGTTTAATTCTGCTTGCGTTTCTACTCCTTCAGCAACTAAATTTAATTTGAGATCGTGAGCCATCTGTATAATATTTTTGGTAATCAACTTCGTTTTAGGGTCGCTATTAACTTTACCAATGAAAGATTTGTCTATTTTCAACGTTTCAAATGGAAATTGTTGTAGATAACTCAAAGAAGAATACCCCGTCCCAAAATCGTCAATGGCAATCTGTACTCCTAGCGCCTTAAAAGCCGTCAATCTCACAATGCTGACTTCTGTATTTTGCATAAGTACGCTTTCAGTTAATTCAAGCTCAAGGTATTTTGGATCTAATCCTGTTTCTATTAATAGTTGGTAGACTCTAGAATATAGGTCTGGTTGATTGAACTGCCGTGCGGATATGTTTACGGCTATCCGCAAATCGGAGAACCCAGCATTATGCCATCCTTTTGTTTGCTGACAAGCTGTTTTCAAGACCCACTCACCTATAGGAACTATCAAGTTGGTTTCCTCGGCAATGGGAATAAATCTAGCAGGCGAGATTATCCCTAGTTGTGAATGATTCCATCGCAAAAGAGCTTCTGCACCGACAATTTTCCCAGTACGTAGGCTGACTTTCGGTTGATAATATACTTCAAGTTCTTCTCTCTCTAAAGCATATCCTAAGCTAGTCTGTAAAGCGAGATTTTCAGAAGTTATTATTTGGAAACTGCTGCGATAAAATGTGTATAAATTTCCTCCGTTTTCCTTGGATTTAAGCATAGCTTTATAACTGGATAACAGTAATTTTTCTAAATCATCTCCATCACACATATAAAAAGCAATGCCGATGCTAACGGTGATGATAAGTTTGCTATTGTTTTCTATTAGGAAAGGTTTACAAAGCTCATCTATAATAGTTTGTGCTATTTTAGAAATTCCTTTTTTGGTTTGTGGCGTTGCTATAATAATGACAAACTCATCCGTATTTAAGCGAGCGATTGTATTGCTTTCTTCAACGCATTTATGTAACCGCTCGGCTACAGCTTTTAGTAATAAATCGCAACTTGAATGTCCTAAAAATTCAACGATTTTTTCAAATCTATCTAAGCTCAGATACAAAATAGAAATAAGTTGCTTAGAACCGGCTGGTAATTGTTTTTTATGAGATAAATTCCAAGTTATAATTTGATTAAAGCGCTCTTCTAGTAAAAGTCGATTCGGTAGCTCGGTTAAGCTATCATATTTTCGGGATTTATTCAGTTGTTGTGATGCTTGCTTAAGGGCAGTAGTATAAACTCCAGTAATAATAGTTTGCTTGGCGAGTCGAGTAGCGATCGCATTTAACAATTCCTGTGGTTTACACGGTTTGATCAGATAGTCATCTGCCCCTAGCTCCATTCCCTTGCGAGTATTAGCTCTATCCGCCAATGCAGTCAAAAAGATAAACGGAATTACTGCTGTCAAAGGATCTTGACGTAACCCTGCCAGAACAGCGTAACCATCTAGTTCGGGCATCATTACGTCACAAAGAATTAGATCGGGCAGAATCTCTTGAGCTAAAGATATACCCAAGCGACCATTTTTGGCGGCAATGACCTTAAACCTTTGCGCCTCTAAAATATCTATAATATTCGCTCGAATCAGCTCATCATCTTCAATGACTAAGATCTTCGTGCCCGGTTTGGCTGTTGTGGAAATTAAGGTGTTGTGATTTGACATCTTTTTGGGATTAATTAATCTTGCAAACTGGTTAATTGATTGAGAATGGCTATTTCACGGGCGCACTCTTGTTGCAAAATTTTTAGATAGTGAGCCCGTGCTTGCTCCGTTGGAGCTAATTTGAGCATTTGAATCCCCATCGTGATGTTAGATAATGGATCGCGTAAATCTTGAGAAAGTTTCTGCAATAACTCTTCTTTACTGTTACTAAGTCTTTGGAGATCTTGGACTCTTCTTTGTAAACTTCTAGCTTTGTTTCGTTGCTCTTGATATTGCTCGATATAGATAGCTTGTTTTTTGAGTCTGCTGGAGATCGCACTCAGTAATTCAGTTGCAGTACACGGCTTAGTAATATAATCATCAGCTCCCAGTTCCATTGCCAAACGCACATCTTCCCGTTCTGTTTTAGCAGTTAGGAAAATAAATGGAATAACTGCCGTTATTGGCTGTTGCTGTAATTCAGTTAAGACGCTATAACCATCCATATCAGGCATCATGATATCGCAGAGAATTAAATCGGGTATTTGCTTTTGTGCCTCTCGTATTCCTTCTTCACCATTCTTCGCCCCCACAACATCAAAATTTTTGCACTCCAAAATATCCAAAATATTATCTCGCACAAACTCTTCGTCTTCAATTACCAAAATTTTTGTCGGTTGCATAATTTTATTAAAAAACTTTTTTGTTGTTTAACTATTGACCTTTTGTGAGTTATTTTAATCCTAACTCAACCAAAAGATTATCACAACTATCTCATGGGAAGTTTTACAGTAAATGTAGTTCCCACCCCTACTTCGCTCTGTACAGCAATAGTACCTCCATGTAACTCAACAGACTTCTTTACAATTGCCAACCCTAATCCTGTGCCTGGGATTGTACCGACATTAGGGGCTCTATAAAAGGTTTCAAACAAACTTTTTTGAGATTCTATAGGAATGCCAATTCCTAAATCTTTTATCTCAAATAAAACCTCGTTGTTTTCACAGGTTGCACTAAAGAATATCGGGCTGTTATCTGGCGAATATTTAACAGCATTTGACAACAAATTACTCAAAATATGACGCAGTAATTTCTCATCCATAATAGCCTCGTTGCAGTTGCATTTCATATTGACTTCGACCGGATGTTTTTCTCGATCGAATACTTCAATATCTTCTACTAATTCCTTACAAAACTTTTGTAAATTAATCGGACTGGGGTTAAATTCCAGTTTACCAGCTTCTGCTTTTCCAATCACCAAAATCTCATCTAACATTTCGATCATGCGTTGGATAGCAGATTGAATCCGATGCACATGAGTTAGTTTCTTCTCCCTCGACCATTCGTCTAAATACATTTCCAGCAAATCAGAAGAAAACAAAATTGTGGACATTGGTGTCCGAAATTCATGGGAAACCATAGAAACAAAACGAGTTTTGAGTTCGTTAAGTTCCTTTTCCTTTTCTAGAGCTTTGCGAATTTCTGTTTCGGCTTTACACCTAGCTAAAGCAATCTCGACAGTAGTGTGTAAATCTTTTTCTTGAAATGGTTTAACTATATAGCCAAACGGCTGAGCTCCTTTAGCTCGCTCTAAAGTTTTGGCATCGGTATGGGCAGTCAGAAAAACCACAGGTAGATTGAAAAGATGGCGAATTTTGTCTGCCGCTTCTACTCCATCCATCGAACCTTTTAGCATAATATCCATCAGTATTAAATCCGGTTGGATTTTTTCGGCTTTTTCAATTGCTTTTTCGCCTGTAGCAATTACAGCCGGAACATGGTAGCCTAATTTTTTTAAGCTATTTTTAATGTCCATACCAATAATTACTTCATCTTCTACTACTAGAATTGTCGCTGTCATTTTTCCTCCCTGATTTGTTTCCTAAAGGTGATCTTAAAAGCAGTGCCCCCAGATGAATCAATTTCGATTTCTCCGTCCAGTTGTTCTGTTAAGTTGTAAACTAACTGTAAGCCTAGCGAGTCAATTTCTTCAATGTCAAAGTTTGAGGGTAAACCCACACCATTATCGCTAACTTCTAAGCGGAGACTATCCCGATCGAGTCGATAAAACTTAACGCATAGTTTTCCACTTTCTCTATCGTTGAATGCGTATTTTAGTGCGTTAGTAACTAATTCATTAATTATCAAACCGCAAGGAATTGCTGTATCGATGTCTATTTCCATTTCTTCAGTTTCAATGCCTAATTGAACAGAGCTTGTGTAAACTTTATAAGAATTCACCAAATTTCGCACCATTTCGTTAATATATTCAGAAGCGTTAATCCTTGATAAACCTTCTGATTGATACAGCTTTTCATGGATGAGAGCCATCGACCTAATACGGTTATAACTCTCTGTAAATAAAGCTAAGGCTTGTTCATCTTTTATGTACGCAGACTGAAGCTTGAGTAAGCTAGAAATTACCTGTAAGTTATTTTTGACTCGATGGTGAATTTCTTTAAGCAAAACTTCTTTTTCTTTAAGAGATGCCCTGATGTGATTCTCTGCTTGTTTCCGTTCGGTAATATCTCGATACATCCATAAATGTCCGCTGTACTTTCCTCTTACAAAAATCGGTACATGATCCCGTTCAAAGAAGTGACTATTTACCATTGTCACTTCTTCGTTGGTGACTATTTGCCTGGAGCTTAATATTTCACGATGCTGCTGGAAAAATTTTTCCGGTTCTGCAAAAACTTGTTGAAAATCTTCGTAGAAAGTAGAAAAATCGGCTCCGATTAAAGCAGCAGGTACAATGGGGATATTGAAAATATCGCAAAATGCTTGATTGATCGTGACGACTTGGTTAAACTCATCTTTAACTAAAATCCCCATCTGTAAATTTTCAATCAGGGCTGATAGCCGAGAAGTGCTTGCTTGTAGTTCCTCCTCCGCTAGCTTGCGCTCCGTAATATCGTTTTGGATACCAATGTAGTGAGTGAGAATGCCATTGCCATCATAAATTGGCGAAACATTTAATTCGTTCCAGAACAAACTGCCATCTTTACGGTAGTTCCGCAGCACAACTTTACAAGTAGTTCCTTCCGTAATCGCAGCCCGCAGTTTTTCCAAACCCGGTTGATTTGTATCGCTACCTTGTAGAAAACGACAGTTTCGTCCGATTACCTCAGCCGCAGAGTAACCGGTCATCTCCTCAAAAGCAGGATTGGTATAAATGACAGGATTATCCGGCTGTTTGGTATCTGAGATAATAATACCGTTACTGCTAGCAACAAGCGCCCTATCTGTTAAGCGCAACTTTTCTTCTGTTTGTTTGCGTTCGGTAATATCGTGACAAACGCAAATTAGTCCTCCATCTGCAACTAAGGTGAGGGAAAGTTCCTGTGCAAATGTGGTGCCGTCGCTTCTTCTGGCAGTTGCTTCTCCTTGCCACTTACCTTGTTGTATCACGATGGGGATGATGTCTCCTTGAATGCGTTTACATTCATCTTCGTAGTATAACTCTTGCCAAGTTTTACCGATCAGTTCTTCAGCCCTGTCGTAGCCAAAAATTTTGGCGTGGGACTGGTTAATGTAGATGTATTCGCCTGCGGCATTAACGATGCCAATCCCATCTCCTGCTGCTTCCACCGCAGCTAAGTGACTTCGCATCTTTTCCTCTACTTGTTTGCTTTCGGTAATGTCGCGACATATACCAACGATACCCAGCAGCTCGCCTTCTGCGGAAAGATAGGGACACTTAGTAGATAAGAAAATGCGTTTGCTCTCATTCGTCTCGAAAACTTCTTCACAAGTCCAAGCCATATTACTTGACATGACTATTCGATCGAATTCACGAATTTGTCGTTCGCTTTCTGCGGTCAGAAAATCTTCATTTCGTTTGCCTAAAATTGCTTCGATCGAGCGGTTTAAGTATTTTGCCCCCGATCTATTAATAAATATGTAGTGACCGTTTTTATCTTTGATAAAAATAGCATCGTTACTGTTTTCTACGATCGTGCGAAGTTTGAATTCACTATCGCGCAATGCTGCTTCCGCCTGCTTGCGATCGGTAATATCCATAACTACACCGCTCATTGCGATCGGTTGACCTGTCCGATCGCAGATAATATCACCCTTAGCTGCAACCCAGCGGATAGAGCCATCAGGCCAAATGACGCGATGTTCGATGCTATAGGGTATTTTTTCTTTAAGAGTGTCAGTAATTGTAGCCTTGAGGTAGTGGCGATCGTCAGCGTGAACCCGGTCTATATAAGTGTCATAAGTTCCAGTAAAAGAAGCGGGAGCAAAGCCAAAGATTACTTCTGTTTGCTCTGACCATAATATGTTATTTGTCTCGATATCCCAATCCCAAGTCCCCATTTGGGCAGCATTGAGGGCCATCCGCAGCCGCCACTCACTCTCCTGCAACGCCTCTTCTGCCAACTTCCGTTCGGTAATATCCATCATTACCCCTGTCATCCGATCTGGCTCTCCGTTGCGTTCGCAGATAATATTGCCGATACAGGCGATCCAACGTACAGTACCATCAGGCCAGATAATGCGGGTTTCTATGCTATAGGATGTTCTCTCTTCAATGGCAAGTTGAATCGCTTGTTCTAACGGGGGGCGATCTTCTGGATGTATGCAGCTAAAAAATGCTTCTGGAGTTCCGGGGAAAGAACCAGGTGCAAGGTCAAAAATGAATTCAGTCCTTTCTGACCAAATGACTCGCTCGGTTTTCATGTCCCAGTCCCAAGTCCCCATTTGCGCCGCTTCCAGCGCCAGTGCCAACCGCGACTCGCTTTCGCGGAGTGCTTCTTCGGCAAGTTTGCGATCGCTGATGTCAATAAATAAACCATCCCAAATAATATCGCCATTGGTTTGTTTTTCCGGGCTAGAAATGCCTTCAATCCACTTGAGATGACCGGATGGTGTAATAATGCG
>NZ_JACJUP010000700.1:0-3666 GCF_014748295.1 Planktothrix sp. FACHB-1355
GACACTTTCTCGAAAAGAAAACTGTAGGTTTGTATTGGTAGCTACCAAGTCACTGCGGAGAATTTGCAAAGTTTTAACTGCTTGCGTGTAAGCAGCGATCGCATCCTCATTTCGACCTTCTTGTTTTAAAATTTTACCTAATTGCCAAGCAGACCGAGCAGTAATATCATTGGCGCTAATAGCCTGTGCAATTGTTAGCGCTTGCTGAGTCAAATTTTCCGCATCCGATTGCTGTTTATTTTGTTGATATAATTTACCCAACGCTACCAAAGCATAGGATTCCGCTCTGGCATCTTTGAGATATCTTGCTTGTTGAACTGCTGTAGCTAATAATTTAGCAATGCTTGTATTACCTTGTCTTTCGTTGGTTATTTGTTCTTCTTGATTTCCCCCTGATAATTGACCGCTGACTAATGATAACTTCATCAAAGTTTCAGCAAAATTAACTTGAGAGTAAACACCCGAACGACTGGGGTTTAACTTAGAAATTTCCGTCTGAATTTGGGATATTAAATATGGGATATTTTCTTGCCCTTTGGTTTCTATGCTTAAGTTAAGTAGATTTAGTAAAGTTTCCAGTTTGGCAATAGGACTGGGTGCGATCGCAGCTGCTTGTTGATAAAAATCCAAAGCCGCTTTACTATCTCCAGCACTTTTGGCATGGTTTCCCAAACTAAAAAGAGCAGCGCTCGTTTCCGTAGGAGAATTTAATTTTTGCGCGAGTGCCAAACTTTGCTTTAATACTTCTTCAGACTTAGGCAAATCTCCCAAAACTTGCAGCGCTTCTCCCAGACTTCGCAATCCTACAGATTTTACGATCGCATCTGGTAAAGATACCAAGTTTTTATTTGCATTTTCTAAATTGGTTTTGGCACGCTGATATTGACCCAAAGCTTGCAAAGCTTGTGCTTGGTTAATTTTACTACCCAGAATTCCCGCTGCATCACCAGCTTTTTCATAAGCATTTTCGGCTTCTTTCCAACTGTCCAAAGCAGCTTCTGTTTGTCCCATAGCTAACTGAAGACTACCTTGAGAATTCAAAGCTTGAGCGAAAATTAGTGCTGAGTGCTGACGAGTTGCTGAATTTGTTAAGAGATTGAGGCTTTGGGCGATCGCATCTTTTGCCTTCTCCCACTGTCCCAACTCTTGATAAGCGTTGGAGAGATAATTTAAAGTCAGAGCGAGATAGAGGCGATCGTTCTTTTCTCGATAACTTTCTGCTGCCTTTTCCCAGACAGCAACCGCATCCGAAAACCTTCCCGCATCGTATAATTTTTTTCCGTCTTCTAAAACAGTTGCAAAAACCTCTCCCCCATCCCATCTCTTATCAAAAGATGGACTTATTTTTACCCCTAGTCTTGTTGTCACAGAAGCGGGTAGGGGGGAGAGATTTTTCATTTCGCTAAAAGATATAATATTTGGAATAACCGAAAATCTAAAATCGGTAACTTGCGCGACTGCCGGAAAAATAGCCGTCACGAGCAGAAAAGTTAATAATGCCAGACAGATAAAAGATCTCATCTTTATAAGTCAACGCTTCCTGGTTATGGCGATCCCAGCGATCGGGCCACGATGGAAAAAGAAAGGATAGGACGATCGCTCGCCACGCTCAGCCTGCTTGTCGCCAGAACTTTGGGCTGTCAAATTAGTTGTATATGTTACCAATTTTTCCCGCCCTTTAGCATTCATTATCCATCCCGTTGCCTCTAGAATATACGATCTCGCATTGTAAACATATAATTCCGCTCTTCTGGCCTCCCCGCAGGGTTCTGAAAAGAAACCGGGTTTTTGCTCTGAGAATGCCTAACTCCTGAAGTAAATTTTCAATTCACAATTATAGCTGACTTTGCCGCCTAAAAAACAAAACTTTTTATAATTAGTTTAAAAAACTATTTATTTTTTAAACTCTCTCAATAATTTCTAGAGCGTTCGGAATCGATTTAACTAATAAATAGTTACAATCGGTCGTAATTTTTGGTATTAAAAACTACAGTTTATTATCGCCATAGGAATTTAATCTCAACTCAGGCGAGGGCAAAACATCGCATAAAACTAGAAAATCGGGGTACTACTATGCCTGAAGTTCTCTTCAAAGTAGACTTGAACAAGCCATTTACCGAGCAACCGTTGGTAGGTCACAATCGCTGGCATCCCGATATTCCGGCAGTAGTTTCTGTCAATCCTGGCGCTGTATTCCGAATAGAATGCAAAGATTGGACGGACGGACAAATCGGCAACAACGACAGCCCCAACGATGTGCGCGATGTCGATTTAACAGTTGTTCACGTATTGAGCGGCCCTATTTATGTCAACGGTGCCGAGCCAGGAGATATCCTAATTGTTGATATCTTAGATGTAGGAACTTTACTGGATTACGAATGGGGTTTTACCGGAATTTTTGCTAAAGAAAATGGCGGCGGTTTCCTCACAGAACATTTCCCAGTCGCACAGAAAGCAATTTGGGATATTCAAGGAATTTATACAAAATCTCGCCATATTCCTAATGTGAAATTTGCGGGAATTCCTCACCCTGGATTGATCGGTTGTGCGCCTTCTCACGATTTGTTAGCTACTTGGAATAAGCGGGAAGCGGATTTAGTCGCAACCAATCCCAACCGAATACCGCCTTTAGCAGCATTGCCGAATCCGAAAAATGCCATTCTCGGTTCGTTAAAGGGTGCCGAATACGATCGAATTGCCCAAGAAGCGGCGCGAACTGTTCCACCCCGCGAACACGGCGGCAATTGCGATATCAAAAATTTGTCAAAAGGTTCCCGCATTTACTTTCCAGTTTATGTGGAAGGTGCGAAACTTTCAATGGGAGATATTCACTTTGCACAAGGAGATGGGGAGATTTCTTTCTGCGGTGCGATCGAAATGGCTGGTTACCTCGATTTGCACGTTGATTTGATTAAAGGCGGTGTAGAAAAATACGGTCTGACCAACCCGATTTTCAAACCAGGCCCAGTTGAGCCTCGCTATTCGGAATATTTGGTGTTTGAAGGCATTTCTGTTGACGAATTTACCGGACAGCAATATTATCTAGATGCTCATGTTGCTTATCGCCGTGCTTGTTTGAATGCGATCGAATATTTCAAGAAGTTTGGCTATACGGGAGAGCAGATATATTTGCTTTTAGGTTCTGCACCAGTGGAGGGAAGAATTAGCGGCATTGTCGATATTCCCAATGCTTGTTGTACTATTGCAGTTCCGACAGCAATTTTTGAAAAGAATGTTCTACCGACGTAGAACCTCACCCCCCAGTCCCCTCTCCGTCACGGAGAGGGGGGACAGGAGAAGAAATTCACCTGCTTCTAGAAACCCGGTTTTTCTCAAAAACCGGGTTTCTCAAATCCAAAATCTAAAATCCAAAATTGATTATGCCTCTTTACGAATTTAAGTGCGAAAATTGCGGAACTTTTGAAGAATGGCGGAGTATGAGTGCAGCCAGCGAACCGATGCTTTGCCCAATTTGCGAAACTGTAGCCAAACGAATTTATTCGGTTGCTGGTTTGATGATGATGCCCAATTCTCTAAGAACTAGAATTGAGCAAAGTGCGGAACCTCGTGTAGTCGATCGCACTCAAATTAAAAAGCATCATAACCACCACCATCATCACCAGCACAAGCATAACGATGGACGACCTTGGATGATCGGTCATTAAT
>NZ_JACJUP010000701.1:0-3740 GCF_014748295.1 Planktothrix sp. FACHB-1355
CTCAATCTCAACGAGTAACTAACTTCTTAATATCCCCAAAAGCGCGATAAAAACCACCGCGAGATGATTCGCGCACCTCTTCCACCAAATAACGCGCACCTTCTTGGCGAATGTCTTTAGGAAATTGCACTTTCCAGTTGGAGTTATAACCGGGAGAAACAACGCGAATTCTCAAGTTACTTCCTTCTTTGAAACACTCGACAATTACTCCTTGAGTTGTGTTTGAGGTAGTTTCCAAAGTGTTGGAAGGAATGGCGGCTGGAATGGCGGCTGGTGCTTTAATATTAACTGTTTGAGGAAGTGTACCCGCTTGTGCGGCATTAATTGCAGATTCGCTGGCGTCGATGCAAGCAAGCGAACCGTCGGTGGTGACGATGTAAAGCCGATCGTCTAAAAATTGCATGGAGAAGGCGGAACCGCAGCCTGTGGCTAGTTTCCAGAGTCGATCGCCTTTTTCGTTAAAGCAATAAATCGACGAACAATTATCGCCTGCAAATACATATTTCCCGTCTTCAGCAGTGGCGCAAGAATATACGGCTGCATCGCAATGGTAAATTGTTTTAGCTTCGCCTTTCTTAGTAAAAGCACAAACTAAATTTTGGCTGGTACTGGCATAAACCATTGCTTCTTCTTGCCAACCAAATAGCACTTCGCCGCGTGTTTTTTGATGCCAAATTTTTTTGCCATCTTCCCAATCGTACATCGTCACGCCTTCACTGTGTCCGTGATAGACGCCAATCTCGTCGCAACGTACCATCCAACCATATTTACCGCTACTCTTTTTCGTCCACTGGGATTCGTCTTCGTGATTGATAGTTGTGATGTTCCCTTCGAGATCGGAAACTCCCAGGATTGCATCTTTAATATCTAGCCAGAAAATATCTACATTATCGGCAATTTCATAGGCGATGCGGGGAATTTTTCCTGTCAAATCGTAGACTTTGCCATCATCGCATCCCGCATAAAGCCAGCCTTCATCGGCGACGATACATTTCACGCCGTCAGGTAATCGCAATTGATTGATTACTTGACCTGTATTGTTAAGAGCAAATATTTGACCTGCTTGATTGCCAACCCAACAGCGATTTTTGTCAATAAAGATACCAAAAGCGGCAGAACCGGAGGCGAATTTCCACAGTACTGGAGATGGGGAAGCGGTGGATCGATCGCTCTTGATTTCCCTTCGAGTCACGGCACGTTTCTGGCGCACACCCATGACCGCTTGTTCGTAACCTTTCTTCAGTTTTTCGTTAATCTTTTTCGTCGCTTCCGCTTTTGCTTTTTCCGCTGTCGGATAGGTTTTCACCTGAGTCTGACCTTTGTCGCCAATCCGACCGTAGCGAATGGAAACTTCCGTATCTTTGATAATAACTTCGTAAAATTTATGGGAAACGCCATCGGATTCGGATAACTCTAAATATGTTTTTTCTTCAGCCATTTTTTTGCTCCTGTTTTCTCTTGTTTGATATTAATTTACCTCTCAAGAGGGATTGTGCATTCAAAGGTTGAGATTTGTAACTAAATCGGTTATGATGGGGATATGTGCGATCGGGAATAGCTCAGCACAGCAGCAATTCCCTCACTCAACCAATTTTAGCGAGCTTAACTATTAAGTTTTGTTACCGGAGAGAGACTCGATTGGTGAAACTTGTATCCCCTTTGCGTCAAACTTGAAAAAGACGCCCGATCGTTCTACTTTTGGGCAAACCTGAAGTCTTGGTGCGAGAGATGAACACGCTATTAACACTTTTTGGCAAAGAACGCAGCGAACTACAGAAAGAAATCGATCGCGCAACCAGCGTCGAGCAAGTTGTGAAGCTGGTTCATAGCCGACTCGATACTCTTCAAAAGAATTACATTGGCGAGCTGAATGTAAATCAGGTACGTCTGGCTTCGTTTTTCCTGGACACGCTGCGACAATCTGTCGCCACTCTCACCGCCGCTAACGAAACTCAACTCGCTCTCCCAGAGCCCGATCGCATTGTAAACCAAGCCGGACGAGTTTCTCCCAACAGATTAATCCTCAAAGTGGTACAGGGATTCATTTCCATCGCCATTTTAGGTTCGCTGGTTTCCCTGACGAGAACATCCCCAGGCGCGTGGATGGCGATTTTGTTGGTGGGAGTCCTGCTGGGAGTGGAAGTTGTACTCCAACTCGATAAAGATAAAAATAAAGATAGTGCGGAACTTCCCCAACTTCCGGAAGCACCCCAACCAATTGTGCGAGTTGATAGTCAAGTGCTTCTAGACAACATTGCCGATGCTTTGAATACAATTGATTTAGCAGTAGGTCGCTCTCAAGACGCCAAAAAACCTCTCGATGACCTTGGCATAGAAGATCTGCCAGAACTATTAAATCTGATTCAAAGATTGATGGGCGCGTCATATTTGGAAAGACCGCAAATGGCTTTAGAATTAGCAAGGCTGCTGCCACAAAGTTTGATGGAACAGGGAATTCGCGTGCAAATCTACCGACCGGAAGATGCACAAAACGGACGAGAGTATTTTGACTTCGAGCCAAGTATCGATCGCACTACCAAAGATTACATTACCATCACCCCCGCATTATTTAAAGGCGATCGCTTGCTCAGAAGAGGTAGAGTAATCGAACCAGCATTCTTCCAAACCAGAGATTAACACCACCTCAACTGCGATCGCAGACTGAATCCCTCTTCAAAACTCTGCTTACCCAACAAAAAAACTCCATTTACATCTGTGTTCATCTGTGTTCATCTTCCTTCATCTGTGGTAAAAAAATATCCCTGTACGAAGCGAGCATTCCTATACAGTCTAAAAAAATCGCCTAAATAAGAGTATGGAAATTTTAGAAACGATCGGTTTCGATTTGGGACATGGCGAAACAGCCGTAGCCAAAGCAATAGTCGAGAGCATTGAACCTCCAGAAATGCTTGAGGTTAATAACAAAAAAATCCAAGTTACCGCGCTTGGTTGGCATCCCGATTTGGGATATCTTGTAGGCGAACAAGCCTTAATCCAAGCAGGCGTTACCCAACTCAAAATCACTTTCAAACAAAAACCAAACAACGATCCCACTTATCGAGAAACAATTCGCACTTTTTTGGAAACCTACTTCCGTCTTTTAAAAGATAACAAGCAAATCAAAGGTGGAGATAGCGACTACTTTTATGTTGGCTGTCCTTCGGGATGGTCGTTGAGCGATCGCGAAGAATATCAAAAGCTACTTAAAGAAGCTGGAATTCCTTTACTGAACGTTGTTCCGGAATCGCGTGCTGCTTTTATGCAAGCCAAAGAAGCCGGCAAGCTTGAGTACGACAAGTTGAAATCTTCAGTGCTAATTGTCGATATCGGTTCTTCCACTACTGACTTTACCCTAGTTAAGAGCTTACACGAAATCCCAATCGATTTCGGCAGTAACAGTTTGGGAGCATCGCTAATAGACAAGGCAATTTTTGCTCGCACTCTCGCCAAACACGAACAAAAAGATTTACTCGAAAGAGTGTTTGCAGAATATCCCCATCACCAAGCTCGTTGCGAACTTGCTTGTCGCAAAGCAAAGGAAGATTATTTTTCTAACGAGCAGCTATTCAGCAACCCGCAATCATTTGCTCGCGGTTTTGAATCCATCAACGAACAAATTTACTTTATCCCCCAAGTTAACAAGTTAATTATGGAGGAGATATTGAATCAACCTTTGTCGGAACTGGGAAACAAGAGTTGGATGCAATGTTTTCGCGAATCGGTGATTGAAGCGAAGGAAA
>NZ_JACJUP010000702.1:0-3738 GCF_014748295.1 Planktothrix sp. FACHB-1355
GCTGTGCGAAGGCACTCCTGCAAGTGCCTTAACAAAAGTTCATACAGTGTCGATTACTTTTGTCCGACTACTTAACTTCCCGCCGCCAAGTTCAACTTTAAGGTTTCTGCTGCTTCTCCATAGTTATCATCAATTGGATTAAGGATGAGATCGACAAAAGTTTGTCCGTCGGGAATAGTTAAAGTGCGAGTTGTTCCCGTACCGGAAATATTGCCGCCATTGGTGACGCTGAAGCTGTAGTCAACTGGGAAAGTGCCGCCTGTATTGCTTGTTACTGTGCTGCTGGGGTCGATGTTTAGATTTACAGTCAAATCGCCAGTGTTGGCAGTACCGCGACTGATGCGGTAAGTGCCTGTGTTACTGGCTGTTTCGTCAGCGTTGGCATCTGTAACTGTAAGGCTGATGGTAGTTAGGGAGTATTCAAAAGCACCGATATCAACGGCAGTACCGAAAATGCGGGGGTAGCCTGTACCTCGCTGATCGGTTGTGATGCCTGCGGGAACGCTAGCATTATTACCAGCATCAATAGCGGGACTGCCAGCAATTAGGGCGTGGGTTAAAGTGGAACCGCCATTATTAGCTAGGGTGGGATCGAGTACGCTGGCGGCAGTAACACCTGTAATATCGCTACCAAAACCGCTGCTGCTGCCAACATTCCCAATTATGTTGGCATTATTGCTGGTGAAAGTTCCCGAAACGTCCGCGTCAGTGGTGGCAGTGTTTCCAATGACGATCGAGTTTTTGACGGTAACAGTACCGCTTTCCACAAAAATTCCGCCACCAGTACTGGAATTGGCTGTGTTATTAAAAATCGTGCTGTTGACAATATTTAATTTTGCGGAATTACGGTTGCGGATAGCGCCGCCTTGACCGTTACCAATACCGCTGCCGTTATGAATGTTGCCGCTAATGGTGGTATTGGTTAGGTTTAATGTGGCACTCGCGCCATCGTTTTCGATCGCACCTCCCCCATCAACACTCCCGCCATCACCTTGGGCAGTGTTATTAGTGATAGTGCTATTTTGGATATTCATGGTGCCAAAATTGGCAATAGCACCGCCATCATCACCAGCAGCGTTGTTGCGTAGGGTGCTGTTGTTGATATTGACGATACCGCTAATGTTGGATATGGCACCAGCATCAGGTGCGGCACCAGTCGTAGAACCAGTGACGTTTCCATTTTCAAGGGTGACGTCGTTGAGAGTTAGTTTGCCTGAAGCTCCTCCAATCGTAAACAAACGGAAGGTTGTTGAGGCGCTGTTGTCTCGTGCGATCGTCGCGCCGTTGCCGTTGATGGTAATTTCAGAAGTAATTACCGGGAGACCGCTATTTCCCCAGTCGATACCGCTAAAGTAGTTGTATGTACCTGATGTTAGGGTGTAAGTACCAGCAGCTAAGTTAATCGTGTCAGCACCAACGTAAGCACCCGACTCGCTATTAGCATCATTAATTGCTTGAATTAATTCGGTAACGTTAGTGACGTTTATTGTAGTTCCCAAAACAGCGTTATAAGCTTCCATCACCCCAACTTGAAATGCTAGGGGTGCTTCAATTAGTCCGCTCTTAACTTCTAAATCCCAGTCCCCGTCAAGTGCAGCACTTCCGGTCAAGTCGTCGGATGCGGCAACATCTGCACCCGTTAATTCACTGAGTTGTTGTACAAATGCGATACCGTTGTCTCCGGCGGCAACATCGCAGCCGTAGAGAAAGATATCTCCATTAATACTTAGGGAATTCCGCCACTGTTGCAGCTGATTCGCGTATAGGTGGAGATTTTGCTCGTTCAATTGCGAGTTGCCAAATTGCAAGCTGCCGGGACTGCCGTGGGATATTATGTGAACTGCATTTATATTGTGGCGATCGGCTAAAATATCACTGATTTGATTTATTTCATCCCCCGTAGGATAGATAATAATTACATCGGTTCCCGGTGCAACTGCCGCAGCAAGGCTTTGATAGTCGGGAACTGTCGAATCAATGAAAACTATAGAGTTTGGCTGGCTGCTGGTATTGATGTTGTCTGGCATAGCGAAACCTTTTATCGACAAATTCCCGACACAAATAATAATTATTTCTATCAATTTAAAGATAAAAATTCCGCAATGCCGTTCCAGAACTTAGCAAAAGTTTATGAAATCTTGATAACTTACTTATAAGTATGTAATTGTACTGATTTACGAATTTAAATAATTCCCAAGATATAGCCGATCGCACATACCCAGGAGAGCAAAACTTAGGCAAATTTGAGCGTCGCAGCTTTCCGGATTCCTTCAACTTCCACTATTACCGACAACATTTGCGATTCGTTAACATTAAACGTTACCCAAATATCCAGTTCGCCTTGCGGACGTTTGGGTAAATCATAAATGCCGATCGTACCTATAAAGGTGTTGTTTTTCACGCTTGCATCGCACCCTTGGTAAATGTTAATATCAAGGCTTGTTTGATAGTCAGATGTGGTGCTGAAAACCTGAGTTTGTTGGCATGGGGTTTTGCGGTTAGCAGCTATCAGCGGGTAGAATTCTTTCTCTTTGATTTCGACACCGAGAGCGTGACTGGTGCGCGTGCGAATTTCAATATTTCTACCAAAAACTTCCGGGTTATCTAAATAAGCTGCATATATAGCTGCACCTTCTGCCACGCACAACCAAGGGTTAGTATTTTGATACACTTTTACCGCGCCAATAATGTCGCTGACTAACGATTTTATGCAGGGAATTTTGCTAGAACCGCCTACAAGAATGACGCGATCGACTTGCTGAGGCTGCATATTTGTTGTCGCCCACAATCGCTCCATTACGCGCTCAATTTTATCTATATAAGTTTGAATGCAACCCTCAAATTCCGAGCGCGTTACGATAGTATCTATATGTCTACCAGGAATAACATCAGTCACAGTAATGTACTCGGTTTGGGTAGCACTTAAAGTATGTTTTGCTTCTATAACTTGCTCCAAAATCTTCTGTCTGGCTTTGCGTTCTTCCAAATCAGTTAAACCATCTAGAGTTAAATCGGCTTTTTCGAGCAAAAATTGAAATAAACATTCATCAAAATCCATACCGCCAAGTCTGTCGTCGCCACCCGTAGCCAACACTTCAAAAAGCAGCTTTTCTGGCGATTTTTCCAGTCGGAATAAGGTCAGATCGAAAGTACCTCCACCCAAGTCGAATACCAGAATATTTTCGGCAAATTTTTTGGCATTGCTAGATTGCACAATCTGCCAAGCGTAAGCGAGAGAAGCGGCAATTGGTTCTTGAATTAAACCGATACAGTTAATATTAGCAAGTTCGGCTGCTTTGCTGGTATTTTCGCATTGGTGCGCTTTGAAATAATAAGGTACTGTCACAACTGTAGCGCGACTGCGAAAAAGATTGGTTGGGCATTTTTCGGCTACATCTTTGTATAATCTCTCTAATATTCTCGCAGATAATTCTATTGGTGAAAATGCTTGTCCGGCGAGGACAATTTTTTGAGAAGCATCATCCATATAACGTTTGATACCGATTGCCATATTTTCTGGATAAATCAAACCTCTCCTGAAGGCAACTTTCCCCACTAAAAGTTCGTTTGTTTTGGGATCGAGGTAAACAACGGATTGCAGGGTATCTTCGCCAGTACGAGTTTGATATACTCTTGGCCCATGCCCATCCCAGCGTGCGATCGCACTAAACGTAGTCCCCAAATCAATCCCCAGAACTGGATTTAGATCGTTGTCAAAAAGCATATGTCGATTTTGGA
>NZ_JACJUP010000703.1:0-3737 GCF_014748295.1 Planktothrix sp. FACHB-1355
AAGTAAAATAACGCTGACAAAAACGCATAACTTTACGGACAGCCTTAACATCCACATCAAATAACTTTTGCAATCCGGGACGCTGCACTTTGACAACGACATCTTCCCCAGTATGCAGACGTGCTTTGTGTACTTGCCCCAAACTAGCAGCAGCAATAGGAATATGATTAAAATCGCGAAATAAAGTATAAATAGATTTACCCAGCTCGCATTCTATGAGAGCGATCGCCTCTTCCGCACTAAAGGCCGGGACGCTATCTTGTAACTGAGCCAGAGCCTCCACGTACTCTGCGGGTAACAAATCCGCACGGGTAGACATAGCCTGTCCAATTTTAATAAAAGTTGGCCCTAAATTGAGTAGAGTACGAACTAACCACTGAGCCCGACGCTTTCTAAGTAAAGATGAGTTGTTGCCAAATATACTATCCGACCACAAATAGAACATGAATTTCCCAGTCGCTGCAAAAACGTCTGCTTGACGTGCCAGCGGGGAATATTTAGGCCGTTGCCAACGTAGTGGCTTAGGCGCAACAGTTATCGTCATACTGTGATTTTTTTATGGTTATGCACCACCAACATCTCAAATAGTACAAAACTTCTGAAGGATGATGGGGGGAGCTGATGGAGCGGGAGAGGGGGAGAGGGAAAGAAAAGAAAGGTGTGTAAATTGCGATCGACTATTCAGACAAGGGATTAATTTCGAGCCCACACCCAGAATTGTTTTTGCACCCCCTGAGAAACTTGCCTAGATTAACGGTAGAAGATCGATCCTCGACGATCGGCAACTAAGCTTGAATTTGGGGTAAGGTCAGGGTAAAGCAAGTTGACCAAGACTGACTGTGGCTAAGTGGGTTACTGCAAACCGCAATTGTACCATTTAAGTGCTGCACTAAGCACTTTACTAACGCCAGACCCAGACCGGTGCCTTGAATTACTTGTTCGCTCACACCCTGACCTCGGCGGAATTTATCAAAAATATAATCCTGTTCTGCTGGGGAAATACCAGGGCCAGTATTGCAAAGGGTTAACACAATTTGTGGATTTTGGCCATCGAGTTCGTGACTGGCACACAAGTGAACAGTTGTATCCGGATCGGAGTATTTACCTGCATTAGTCAAGAGTTCTTGGAGAATGCGATCGACACTATCCGGGTCGCTTTGCAGCATCAACGGGCGTTTGGGTAAATCCAGCGTCAGGCTTAACCCCTTCGATCCCCATTTTTTCTCAAACGAATCTGCCAAACTCTCAACGATTTGCTTGAGGTCTATTTTTTGCAGGTGCAGGGGAGATTTGTTAGACTCCAGCTGTTGCAAAGCCAAGATGTCGTCAATCAGATTAATTTCCTGAGTACACTGGCGATCTAATATTTCCAGATATTTTGCTTGACGATCTGGAGACAGTCCCGGTTGACGCAACATCCGAATCGCCATTCTCATACTAGCCAAAGGGTTTCGCAGCTGATCGCTCATCGTGTCGATAAACTCATCCTTGAGCTGATTTAACTGCCGCAGCTGGTCAACTTGTTGGCGAGTTTTTTCGTACAACTTTGCCTGTACCTTTAAAATCGACTGTAGTTGATAGGTGCGCTCTTCCACTAACGCAGATGTTTGCCGCAAAGTCTGGAACTGGAGAATAGCTGTACTCATTTGGGCACTCACCAACTCCACCAGCTCCAACTCCTCTCTTAACCAGCGACGGGGCTGACGTTGTTGTAGCACCAAGAAACCCAGCACCTTATCTTGACTTTCCAAGGGTACCAGCAACAAGGCAGGCATAGCGTCGAAGTCAAAAATAGGGGCGATGCCTACACCGATATCGTCGTTGGGAACGCTGTGTTTGTCGGCGATAACTGTAGCGTTAGGAGCATTTGCAAAAGCTTCCAAACACAAATAACATTTTGATAAGCAAAACGATTGGTTCAACAGCGTCCCGACATTTTGATTTCCTTCTGTTGGGATAAAAGTAGGCCATTCACAAACCACTGTTGCTTCCGTTGCTCTGGAAACGCGCTTTTGAAACCCTCTTTTATTTACGAGGGGGTCTGTATATTTAAGGAGCAGTATGGCACCACGATCTACTTGAAGAGTTCGTGCCGTCCCATCTATAGCCAGTTTGAGAATCTGCTCTAAATCCGTATAGCTACGGATAGCCATTGTTAACTGGTTGAGGAGTGCTTGATATCCAGATGCAGCGACGATTTGTCTCTGGAGGTTTATTTGTGAGATTGCCATTGCGATTGAGTCTGACACAGCTAGCAGTCGTTCTTTATCTGATGCAGTCCAACGATGAGGTTTTGAGCGCATGATGGCGACTACCCCGTTAACTTGCCCTTGAAATTGGGTTTTCATTGCCAAAACAACCCCGCTCGGTAAATCTTCCCAGCCCTCGTTCTGAGAGAAGGCGGTTCCAGTTGCACCCACATCTGAGATTGCAAACGGCTCAGAACTTGCCAGTATTGCTGCTATGTTCAGATATTTCAGCAAGAAAGTTGGGTTTTGGCTGAATGGGGCTGGTGTTTTGTTGGGATAACAGTAAGCAGTCTGAATTGTAGCCCGATCGCTTGCCATAACTGCAATCGTGCAGTATTCCACCCCATAAGCCGATCCCAAAGTTGCGGCGATTTCTGGTAAAACTTCTTCCGGATCTAGCTTATTGAGAACTATCTGAGTAATTTTTCGCTCTAGATTAGTAGTAGCGACCCGATCTTGCTTGTGTTGGTTCAGCCGTCCCGAAGAGCGAACAACTTCCAAAGGACTTGTCGATACCGGAGAGTGAGTTCCTTCTTTGCCTGGTGGCTGGAAAGCTAACCCACGCTTTCGATTGATGGTTAATCTTTTTCTGTCCTGCGAATCTTTCATCACGACAAAGCCCGAATCTGTGGAAAGAGATCGCCTGCACGACTCTGCTCTGTACCAGAGCGGTTGCCAGCCAGATAGATTGATGCAGGAAATTGAGATATTTGGGAAGATGGTTCTCCAAATGCAGCAAGCAAGAGCGGGATTGCTTCATCAGTAACCATCTATAGCTAATTAGAACTGGCACTAGCTTACCTTTATCGTACACAGCCTTGCATCCGTGATTTCTCTACAATTTTCTGAAGCTAGGTACTTGAGGTAGATCTCCCGATCCCAGGGCTAGGAGCGTCTTTTTTGCAACTGCCGCAAAGCCAACTCGCTATTTTTGCGATAGACCGACTTGCGGTTTTGTGCTGTCTCATAGCGACGATCGGTTTCTGCCACCTGAGCCATCAGATCTGATGCCTGTTGCCAACGATTAGCTATATCCAGCCATTCCGTCCGGCTTTGCGCTCTCTTGCCGTCGATGGAAGCTTTCTCCGCCATTCTCACGGCAGCAACAAATGGGTCTCCTTCAAATTTAGATATATCTGTTCTGTCAGAGACGCTCACAGAGAGATTGGGACTTTGTTGGTTTGGGGATAGTGCTGAAGAGGCCGGCTTTGTTGCTTTTGTTTGCCAATTCTCTTTTGAAGCTAGAACCTTATACACCACCCAGCCACTTAGCAACAGGCATAGGCTGAGAATGACTCCACCTAACATACCTCGCCGCCATTGCCGTCTATCTCGTTCAAAAGGAGAAACTGATGCTTTGAGTTGCGCTCGCTTGAGCGCCATAGTTTTACGCTCCCTTAAGTCTGTCGCCAGACGCTGCAAGGGATTGCGCTTAGCCAAGACGATTTCTTCTACCCAAAGTAGCTGGTTTTCGGGGTCGCGGCTTAT
>NZ_JACJUP010000704.1:0-3667 GCF_014748295.1 Planktothrix sp. FACHB-1355
CCCTATCCCCTAGCCCCTAACCCCTAGCCCCTTTCTTTTAGCGATCGCTGTTTAATGACATCGATCGCTTCTACTAGCCAGTTTATGTAAGTTTGTTCTTTTCGCGTCACCAGTTCCAACACTAGGCGCTGCATTACCTCAAAACGGCTGGCAGATTCATCCCCAAGCGGTGGGAGTTCGATCGTTTCGCACTCGCTCAGCTTAGCGCGGCGAGCCGCTACTTGCTGCTCTAGCAGGTGAACGATCGCTTCGTTCGGTAGCTGGGCGGCAAAATATAGCTGCACGAGTAAGGGGTCTCGAACTATTGGCAAGGGCTGTGGGCTGTCCAGCCATCTGAGTAATTCCGCTTTCCCCGTTTCCGTTACTGTGTAGACCTTGCGGTTGGGGCGATCGTGCTGTATCTCAATCGTGCAGGTAATCCAACCTTGCTCTACCAGTTTATCGAGGGTTCTGTAGATTTGTGCCTGATCTGCGGGCCACAAATGGGCAATACATCGATCGAAGCAGCTTGTTTTCAGGTCATAGCCTGTCATCTCTTCTTGCTGAAGCAGTCCCAAAATTACGTGTGCTAGTGACATAACATCGTTTCCCTTTGCCTGTGGTTCTCTGCACAAATTTTATCTGTTACTTCCTATATAAGTTTGTGCTAGTATATGATTAATCATATAAAACTCGATCGCCGCATACAGCAGTAGCAAGGAGGAAACACATGGCAGTTCAAACCCAAAAGATCCGTACCGTCGCCGGCATCGTCAACAGCGTCGAAACACTTGAGGGTGAGGGTTTTCGCGTGCGCCGTCCGTTCCCGAAGAGTTCCTTTTCGCACTTCGATCCATTCCTGCTCCTGGATGAATTAGGGCCGATCGAACTCAAGCCGGGTCAAGCGAAAGGAGCGCCAGATCATCCCCACAGAGGATTTGAGACGGTTAGCTACGTAATTGAAGGTAGCTTGGAACACAAAGATTCCCAAGGACGTTCCGGAAAGCTCGGCCCAGGCGATGTGCAGTGGATGACGGCAGGAGCCGGTGTCGTACACTCAGAGATGCCCGCACAAGAATTTGCCGACATTGGCGGACGAGTTCACGGACTGCAACTGTGGGTGAACTTGCCTCGACGGGACAAGATGATCCAGCCTCGCTATCAAGAGATTACTGCCGATCGCATTCCGATCGCACAAACAGATGATGGCGCGGTGCGAGTCAAAGTGATTGCTGGGGAAGCTCTCGGTGTGCGTGCGGCGATCGAAACGCGGACTCCCATAATGTACTTGCACTTTACACTGCAACCCGGTGCAACGATCGTTCAGCCGGTGCCGAAAGAATACAATGCCTTCGCATATGTAATTGATGGTGAAGGCTTATTCGGTGAGGAAAAAGAACGTGGCTTAGACGCACAAATGATTATGTTTGCACAAGACGGCTCAGAAGTGACGATCGCCAATCGATCGGATGCTACCTCACCGCTTTCTGTGTTACTGATTGCTGGCGTTCCTCTCAACGAGCCAGTTGTGCGCTACGGCCCATTTGTGATGAACACAGAAGCAGAAATTATCCAAGCCTTTGAAGATTATCGTAACGGGAGGATGGGTTCAATTGACTTCTAAAACTCTTCTACAACCGACGCACCAACATCTGCGTACTCTGCGTAACAAATTGCTACACCTTCATCAAGTGCTGTTGGAAACAGAACGCATCGCTTACGAACAAGTTCGCGGGCGAGTATCGGGCGGAGAATTGCTACAACTGATCGTTCATCACCAGCAATTTAGTTGGCTGCATCCTCTTTCTGAGCTAGTTGTGCAAATTGATGAGATACTCGCATCTGACGAGCCAATAGTGCTGGAAGATGTTAAAAATGCGATCGCATCTGCCCGCACGCTACTTAGCCCCATAGAAACAGGCAATGCCTTCCAGAGCAGGTACGCCAACGCTCTCCAGCGATCGCCCGATGTCGTGTTGGCGCACGCAGAAGTTTCCCAATTTCTGATGTCTAAAATTTGGTAAAACAAAACTTATAGGTAGGTTGGGTTTGACAAAGTGAAACCCAACCTATT
Source organism: Planktothrix sp. FACHB-1355 (assembly GCF_014748295.1). Lineage (NCBI taxonomy): Bacteria > Bacillati > Cyanobacteriota > Cyanophyceae > Oscillatoriales > Microcoleaceae > Planktothrix > Planktothrix sp. FACHB-1355. The sequence continues at coordinate 2,054 of NZ_JACJUP010000704.1, forward strand.
CTTTTTGACTAATAGGAAACGATGGTTAAATTTTTACCGCAGATGAGTACAGATAAACGCAGATAAACGCAGATAAGAAAGCGATTTTTATACAATGGATGGGATTGGATATGATATCAGTTGCATAAGTCCTGTAAAATTGTCGGGATGAACCAAAATGTGCAGAAGTAATGGCTCGTATCCCCACATTATCTTTTGACAGGGGCACCCTGATTTTGCATCCCCCTCCCAGAGGAAAAATTTGGGTAGAATACGCTACTTGGGATGACAGAGTGGAGAAGTTTCGCATCCCTGCTATCCACTATCGATCGCTTGTAGAAGCTCTGCAAGCGGAAAAAACTGATTTTATCGACGAGGCGAAGGCATTTGCGCCACTGGAACTCGTCCCCAGTGTGGAAATGGAACCCTACCCGCACCAAAGCGAGGCGTTGATGGCGTGGAAATCTGCCGGACGTCAGGGGGTGGTGGTGCTTCCGACTGCTGCTGGTAAGACTTATTTGGCGCAATTGGCGATGCAGGCAACGCCTCGCAGTACGCTGATTGTAGTACCGACTTTGGATTTGATGCACCAGTGGTACGCGCAATTGGTGACGGCTTTTCCCGATGCGGAGGTGGGGTTGTTGGGTGGCGGTTCGCGCGATCGAACTGCTATTCTTGTCGCTACTTACGATAGTGCGGCGATTAATGCTGAGGCTTTGGGGAATAGTTATGCTTTGTTGATTTTTGATGAGTGTCACCATTTACCAACGGAATTTTATCGGGTAATTGCAGAATATGCGATCGCACCTTATCGTTTGGGACTGACTGCAACTCCAGATCGATCGGATGGTAAGCATAGCGATCTCGATCGTCTCATAGGGTCGGTCGTTTATCGCAAAACGGCGGAGGAATTGGCTGGATTAGCGCTAGCGCAGCATGAGGTGATCCCGATTAAGGTAAAGTTATCGCAAAATGAGCGCGATCGCTACAATGAGTTAATCAAAATTCGCAATGATTTTTTGAAAGCAGAAAAGATTCATTTAGGCAGTTTGGAAGGTTGGCAACAGTTTGTCAGAATGAGTGCTAGATCTCCTGCCGGTCGCCGTGCTATGCTAGCTCACCGGGAAGCGAGAGAAATTGCTCTTTGCACTGATAGCAAGTTGCGAATTCTCGGCAATTTGATTGGGGAACATTACCCGGAACGCATTCTCATATTTACGGCGGACAATGCCACAGTTTATCGCATTTCTCAAGATTTTTTAATTCCGGCGATTACTCATCAAACTCCTGTCAAAGAACGCCACGAAATTTTAACGCGCTTTCGCGAGGGGGAATACAAAACTTTAGTCGCTTCTCACGTTCTCAATGAAGGTGTTGATGTTCCGGCTGCTAGTATTGCCATTATTTTATCGGGTACTGGTTCGCAGCGGGAGTTTATTCAGCGATTGGGTCGGGTTTTGCGTAAAGGTAACGATAAAAATAAACGTGCTTTGCTGTATGAGGTGGTGGCGGAAAATACGAGTGAGGAAAATACTTCTGACCGTCGGCGAGGTGTGGAGAAGAAGAACGAACCGCAAAGACGCAAAGGACGCAAAGGAAAAGAGGAAGATAAGAATTATCGGCAGTTGGAAATTG
>NZ_JACJUP010000705.1:0-3732 GCF_014748295.1 Planktothrix sp. FACHB-1355
ATTTAATTCAAAACAGAATCATAGCTGTGGGAAGTTAGGCGATTATTTTTAGCGAGCAATAGAAAGATATAATAATTGATAATCGAAGATGTTGAAAGTAATTAATATTGCGAATATAGTCAAGATATCTAACAGTATAAAAACTTTTTTATTCAAATAAATGGCTCTCCCGCAGTTCAGGTCACCAGATTTTGGATGACAGGATTAACTGCTCGGAAATGTTTTCTAAATCAAAGCTAATTTCTTCAGTTTGATTAGGGTAGAGATACCAGATCGCCATATAGTTGTATCGTTGGTGCTGTTAAACAGGTTACGGATAATTGGCTAGCCGAGCCAAAATTTGCTACAAAGTAAAAGAACTGCTAATACGTTAAATAATATGTTGAACAAAAATTTAGCGATCGCTACTGCCGGAGTGACGATCGCGCTTTCTACTGGTTTATTGCTTCCAAGCGCGACTGCGGCACAAAGTTTCGATCGCATTTACGTTTTTGGTGATAGTCTCTCGGATATTGGCAATGTTTACGAAGCTACTGACAAAGAAAATCCTCTCAGTCCGCCTTATTTTAAAGGGCGATATTCTAATGGCCCTGTTTGGGTAGAATATCTCGCCTCTGATTTGAAATTACCCTTAAATCTCAATAATAATTTTGCTTACGGAGGTGCTACAACTGGGAATTCTCAAAGTGTACCTCTGGGAGTGTTAGCGCAAATCGAAAAGTTTAAAGCCAGTAAATCTACTAGCGATCGCAATCCTCTTTATATTATATGGGCTGGTGCGAATGATTACCTGGGTGGTGGAATCGATACTACTGTACCTGTTAATAATTTAACCAGTGCGGTGAAGTCGATCGCCGCTGTTGGCGGTAAAAATATTGTTGTAGTTAATTTGCCGGATTTAGGTAAGCTTCCGGGGACGCGAACAACGGAACGCGCCACTTTACTCAGCAATTTGACTGCAAAGCATAACAGCGAATTAGCTGCTGCGATCGACAATTTGCGGCAGCAATTAAACCCAGATATCAAATTGAAATATTTAGATGTTAACTCTATCTTTAACCAAGTTAGCAGCAATCCAAGCAAATACGGCTTTACTAATGTAACCGAACCGTGTTTCAAAGTACCAATTAAATGCAGTAATCCCGATCGCTATTTATTTTGGGATAACATTCACCCCACAACTGCCGCTCATAAGTTATTAGTAGAGTTAGGCTCTCCTACGATAACAGATCGGCCAAAATCTTCTAATTTTTCTATTCCTTTATTTACGATAGTGCTGACAGCTTTGATTTTTAGTATTTTAGGTTTTGGCTTGATAGCAAAACGCCGGAAAAACAGTAAAAATAAATAAGATAATCTGCTATATCTTCTCTTCATTAGACAACATTTCCAAAACTTTACATCTTCCCATCGCCAGATCGAACATATGCAATCCGAAATGTCGGGAGAGTTCTTCGCAAACTTTCACACCGCGAACGCTGTTACCCCTTTCATCCAATAGAGGGGAAAACACAGCAATACCGATTTGATTGGGAACTACAACAATAATTCCGCCGCTAATGCCACTTTTGGCGGGAAGCCCGACTTTGTACGCCCATTCACCGGCATAGTTATACATCCCGCAGGTGTACATGACGCTGAGAATATCTTTAACATAAGAACTATCGACAGCTTGTTCTCCCGTGATGGGATTGATGCCGTTATTGGCTAAAGTCGCCGCCATCACTGCCAAATCGTGACAGTTAACCATTAAGGAACACTGCTGAAAATATAAGTCGATCGCTTCATCAATTTTTTCATCAATCATGCCAAAATGGTGCATGAGGTGCGCCATTGCCCGGTTGCGATGTCCGGTAGTTCGTTCTGACATAAAAACTGATATATCGATAAAAATATCGTTGTGACCGATATATCGCCGGAACATATCCAACATTCGATTCAAGCGTTCTGTTGGCCCCGCACCTTTGATTAAACTGGTAGTAGCGATCGCACCCGCATTCACCATTGGATTATATGGTCGTTTCGAGCTTTCATCTAAGACGATCGCATTAAATGCGTCTCCCGTCGGTTCCACACCAACTTTACTCAAAACATAATCCCGTCCCCGATCCTCAAGTACCATCCCATATACAAATACCTTAGAAATAGATTGAATTGTGAATAATTGATGGCAATCGCCCACCTCGAAAACCCGACCGTCCAACGCGATCGCACAGATACCGAACAAATCCGGGTTTGCCTTTGCCAGTTCCGGGATGTAAGTCGCGACCTTACCGTCCCGGAGTGACTGGTACTTGAGATGCAAGTCGTTCAAAAACGACTGAAATGGCGATGCGACAACCTCAGATGGGTTAATCTCTGCTTCCCGATTGTCTCCACTTGCCATAATCTTTAAGATCCTGCCCTTAAGAATCTCTCTTTTTTAAGAATATCTCCAATGGGCAACTGACTGATGATGGAATGGGAACAGAAAACTAAAAAATTACATCAATGCTGGAATTTATTGACCGATCTCTCGCGATTAATATAGGTATATTTTTGCTTTCAGCTTTGGCAATTGCCATCAGCGGTAGCTTGATGACGGCTATAGCCGATCGTCTCTCCGAAAAAACCGGATTGGGACAAGCGCTGATGGGTGCCCTATTTTTGGGATTTAGCACCTCCTTACCTGGGATTGTTACCTCGGTCACAGCTGCCGCCTCTGGCTATCCAGAACTGGCAATTAGCAACGCGCTGGGCGATATCGCCGCGCAAACGGCGTTTTTGGGAATTGCCGATATCACTTACCTAGAGGCTAATTTGGAATACGCAGCTGCTGATGCTGCTACCCTGACGCAAGGAACGCTGCTGATAGTTTTACTAGCTATTCCTTTACTGACGAGGGCTTATCCATCGGTTAATATTTGGGGAGTTCATCCCGCTTCGATCGCACTCGTAGCCACATATATTTTCGGTTTGCGTCTGGTCGCCGATGCACAAAATCTGCCCATGTGGAAACCCCAGCAGGCAGAAAAGACAAATGTTGAGGAACTGCAAGCAACCGAGTCGGATAGTCCGGGATTAATTAGTTTGTGGTTGCGTTTCTTTTTGCTAGCCCTCGTTCTTGGCATTGCAGGCTATGGAGTGGAAGAAGCGGGAGTCGCGATTGCCGACTCTACAAGTCTTTCCGAAAATGCTGTTGGCAGTCTCTTCACTGCCATATCTACCTCACTTCCGGAACTGGTGACAACAATAGCGGCTGTACAGCGTGGGGCTTATACTCTAGCAGTTAGTGGTGTTTTGGGTGGCAATAGCTTCGACGTATTAGTTTTAGCTTTGTGCGACTTAGTTTATCCCCACGGATCGATTTATCCAGCTTTGACGCAAGACAAAGTTTTCGTTCTTGCCTTAACTATCCTGATGACTGGGATTTTACTCTTAGGCTTGTTGCGTCGGGAAGAACATGGAATTGGCAACATCGGCTTTGAGAGTTTCTTCGTGCTGTTGCTGTATTTAGGTGGGTTTTTGCTGGTGTTTTTCTCTAGTTGATCCGTTCTAGGGGCTAGGGAAGAGGGGATAGCCCAGATGAATCTGGTGAAGCCAACAAAAGCTTCTCCAGATTAGGTTTTGATGATGAATAATTTGGGGATTGTAAGTAGTCGGACAAAAGTAATCGACACTGTATGAACTTTTGTTAAGGCACTTGCAGGAGTGCCTTCGCACAGCGTGCCGTAGGCATATCGTGCATCGGCA
>NZ_JACJUP010000706.1:0-3682 GCF_014748295.1 Planktothrix sp. FACHB-1355
GAACTGGAGGAAAAAAGAGATTAGGGGTTAGGGGCTAGGGGCTAGGGTAGAGGGGTAGAGGGGCATAATTAATTTTTTCCCCTTTTCCCTTTCCCCTTTTTCCTTTTCCCTAGCCCCTAACCCCTAACCCCTAGCCCCTAGCCCTTCTTCAGCGAATAGTCAGCAGATAACGACCTCGACTTCCGGCTTTGTAGGCGTTAACTACTGCCCGGTACACACCCGCACGAGGTAAAGTGACGGTAAGCACAGAATTGCGATCGTTTTGAGTAACGTTGTTATTTTCTGCCAACTTCTGACCGTCTGGCCCTAAAAGAGCCAGATACGGATCGAAATCAGCACTTTCTAGGGTAATCGTCACCGATTGACCCGCATTACCCTCAAAAGAATAGACTCTGTAAAAACTGCCATCAGAAGGCAGTACCGCCGTACCTGGGCCAAGCACACCTTCTTGCTGTAAGATGAAATTTTCTCCCCTGTAGCGATTCCGGCGACCGGCACCAGAAGCTAAGGCACGTAAAATGAAACTCCCCGATTCACCTGGCTCATAGGAGTTGGCAAGTAACAAATAAGTGCCTGACATGGGCAAGGTCACGGCAATTCTGGCATTTTTGCCGCCCGCAGAGTCATCATCTTGCGCTATTTCGCGACGATTGGGGCCAATGAGAATCAAAAATGGGTCAATTTCCCGACTGATCATTTCGATCGCCACTTGTTGACCGGCAGTTCCCTGAAAGCTATAAACTTTAAAAAAACTATTATCCACCGGCAAGATGTTATCGCCTGGGCCAAGCCTATCGTTGATAGGTACACCATTCAGTACCAGACTCTGCGGCGGATTGCCAGTTGTTCTAGGTCGCTGTCGCTGAGTGACGCGGGGAGCGCGTCCTTCCCGCACTGCTGCCAAGAAAGGCATCAGACGGTCTACAGAAATCGCAAATCCGATCCCAATGTTGCCACCAGTACGACTGTTAGTAAAAATCGCCGTGTTGACGCCGATTAATTCTCCTTGGCTGTTCAGGAGTGGCCCTCCCGAATTGCCCGGATTGATGGCAGCATCAGTTTGAATCAAGCCGCGTTCTCTGTCAAGACGGCTGACGATCCCAACAGTGAAAGTGCCGGCAAATCGACCGAACGGATTGCCGATCGCAAATGCTCGCTGTCCCACTTGCACCGAACCGCTACGCGCCAAACGAATGGTAGGCAGATTGCTGGCACCGCGAATTTTGAGGACAGCTAAGTCAACACCATTATTCCCAAACGCAATCACATCTGCTTGAAATCGCCTATTATCCGCCAATACGACCGATACGCTGCGGCGGGAGTCTTGTACGACGTGAGCGTTGGTCAAAACGAGACCGTCTGGGCTGATGATGCTACCACTACCAGTCCCATTGCCCACGATTACAGATACCACTGCGGGACTGGCGCGTTGGTAGACTCGAACATTAATTTGTTCGTCAACGTCTTGGGCTTGTGCTGGCGCACAATCGAGGGATAGCAGACTGGTGATGCCAATAGCGTTAATACCGGTAAGACCGATCGCGGCTCCCGCACTTAATATCCCTGATGTAATTAAAGATAGAAGTTTCTTATTCATCCGATACTTTTTTGCTAACAAAAGCTAACAAATACATAAGTTGAGGTTGTCTCTCAACCAAGGCGTATCAACCAATGCACGAAGAAAGATTCCTCGCGCACCATTCAAGTCTCGGTTCATAACACGATTATCAATCTGAGACTTGATGAATTTAGCCCCGCCTAATTTCTCGATAATTTCGCCTGTCCAGCTAACAGTTTTTGATGTATAAGCTTCGTTAACATCAAGCACTACTTTGCTATATTCAAATGCTTTATGTTTCAATGGCTATCAACCTTCAACTAGGATATGATGTTTATTACGATACTTGAACGCGGTTATAGCTTATTTTGTTCCCAGGATGGCATCACCGCATTGGATGGATTTAGCTAGAAATTTTCATCGCGGTTTGATTTATCGATCGTCTGAGCAGCAATTGCTAATTTTAACGAGGATCTGTAGGTACTCCCAAAGGTTTTCCATACCGATCGTAAACTAAAATATCCCATTGTCCATTGACGCTGGTTTCAAAAGCAATTATAGTACCATCTCCATTAATTGTAGGATTTCGTACTTCTGCTTGCAAGTTGGCTGTGAGGTTGCGTAACAGGCGCGTTTGGCGATCGTACAGAGCAATGCCCGATCGACCTTGGCGAACGGTGGCGAAGACGATATAACGACCATCTTGGGAAATAGAAGGATGAGTTGCGATCGCATCGAAGGAGTTTAGTCCGGGCAAATCGAGCAAACGCCGCTCCACTATATCGTAAAGATAAATATCCTGACGCCTCCTACGATCCGAGCTAAAGACAATGTAGCGACTGCCGATTTGCGGTTCCATATCAGCAGCAGGACTGTTAATAGTTCCTTCTCCCGCATCGAAGGGAAGTTGTTGGATGGTGGGATAAGTACTGCAAGCAGTTAGACTTAGAGTAGTAATAACCGAGAATAAGATAAACCGCTTCACAAAGGCGACCCGTTAACGAACAATCAACAATTGTCAATTCCGTTTTTTTATTTTGAGATTCTAATTTTTAATTTCTGCCGATGGTGGACTATCGGCCATATCTAACTCAATATTTGGCCCTCGATCGATTACCTCGATATCCCACTGACCGCGACTGCCAGTTTCATACACGATATATCGACCGTCGGGACTAATACTTGGATGTCGTACTTGACCTCGATACCATAATGTGAGGGGTTGAGATCGCTCAATGGCGCGATCGTATACCGCTACGATCCCTCTACCTCGATCGTCAGCGATGTAAGCAATATAGCGACCTGTATAACTGAGGCTGGGATGTTCTGCGATTTCCCCCGGACGATTCAATCCCGGTAAATCCATCAACTGCTGCCTCTGCACATCGTACAGCAGAATTCCCCGCCGGCCATTGCGGTTAGATACAAACGCCAAAAAGCGCCCGTCTCCACTCAACGCCGGTTGCTCTTCGCTGTATCCGCTGTTGAGGGAGCCCAAGCTAAGGGGATTTGGCATCGTACTACAGGCAACAAACAAGCCAGCCACAGTCAAAGTTATTCCCCAATGCAGCCAGCGCTGGGCTGGGGTTTTAGGCATTAATTTCTTAATATGCTTTCTATTTGTCGAAATTGTTGGAATTATCCTCCTCATCCTCATTCGGATCGATCGGTTGGTAATCCACATAATCGCTTGTAGGTTCTACATTTCTAGTTGAGCGATCGTAACTGGAATCTTCCACAGAACGACGGCGGTCACGCGATGAAGCGGTTTCAGGACGACGGCGTTCGTCGCTCCTCGAACGAGTGCTACCGCGAGGGGGTACATCTTCCACATTATTACCCGCATCTCCCCACTCATCGCTTAATTGAGAGGATGGTGCTTCCGGACGGGGGCGACGTTTGCGGCGTGTTTCTGTAGAAGTGAGTTTATCGGAATTGCTGTTCCGACTTGAGGGACGGCGACGGCTTTCAGTACCGTAGCTTCCTCCGTTACGAGAACTTCTGGAATCTCGATCTCCTCGCAGGCGGGGACGCATCAGATCTTCTTCATCGGGTACGAGTGCATCGAGTTCCGCATCCTGATAAACCCTGTAGTTACTGCTCACGGGGCGCTCTTTATCTACG
>NZ_JACJUP010000707.1:0-3651 GCF_014748295.1 Planktothrix sp. FACHB-1355
CTATCCTCAATTTTCAAGGTGCGTTGCCTCTAGGAGACTGGGTTTTTATCCAGGTTGAATACCCTATCCTGCTAGACATTGAGATTAACACAAAATTAATGAAAGCCGTCCTAGAAGTACCAGTTCGATCGCCTAATTTTTCGCTAATACACTGTCAATTTCGGCCTCTTTCCTTCGCAAAAACTGCTGAAATGTTAACTGGCGAAGTTCAAGCTCTTAGCTTTTGCGTTTATTTTAACTTTAAAGCGGGCAACGCGATTCGAACGCGCGACATTCACCTTGGCAAGGTGACGCTCTACCACTGAGCTATGCCCGCAACCTCTCAACTTTCTTTAGTATGTCAAAATAACTCCTGTATGTCAACTATGGAAGATAATTTTTTTGGCAAGCCATTTCTGGATCTATCTCAGACCCGATACCTATACTTCGGCGGACTCTCTGGGAGCAATAGCACTTTTTAGGGAGGCAGGTATGGGCTGAATATCTGGATTGCCCTTGAGTTGACGCATCAAAGTCGCCATTTCCAGAGCGCTCATCCCATAATCCCAGCCTTTATTGCTCTTTATTCCGGCCCTTTCCAGAGCTTGCTGCATCGTGTCTGCGGTCAAGACGCCAAATACTACCGGAACACCGGTTTGAAACCCAGCCGCAGCAATTCCCTTGGATACTTCCGCCGCCACGTAGTCAAAATGAGGCGTTTGGCCTTTGATTACCGCACCCAGGCAAATTACGGCATCATAGCGCTGGCTAATTGCCATCTGGCGGGCCACCAAAGGTATTTCAAAACTGCCCGGTACCCAAACATAATCTACCTGAGTGCCGTGAGGATTGACATCGACGCCGTGGCGTTTCAAACAATCTTGACAACCCTCCAAAAGTTTGCCCGTCACGAGGTCGTTGAATCGACCGATGACGATCGCAAACCGCAGAGATTCTGTCTGAGTAAAATTTCCCTCGAAAACTGCCATGTCAATAGTCCTTTGCCATTAATCGTTTGTTATGAGTCATCAGTCATCAGTCATTAATCATTGGGTATCGGTCATTTGTGAGTTTTCAAAAGTCAGAAGTCAGAAGTTATTGGTTAGCTTCTCATAACTGAGAGACCGATAACCGATGACTAATGACAAACGACTAATGACTGATGAACTCGGATCAAACAACAAAATAGCTCAATGCGCCCACTATAAGCACCAGAGCAACCCAGACGCCGGAACCCAACCACAGAAGCCGTTTGGATTGATCCCAATTCTGAGGTGTCGCGTAAGCAACGGGGACGCCCACCACCATAGCAAAGGATACGACGACTAGAGCAAACAAGGCTAATTGAAACAAAATTGTCATTTGCGGTTCTCCCAATACAGCAACAGACCGAGCGACATTCCCACCTTTTTTAGTAGGGGGATTTTTAGTTATACAAGCGTTATTTAGCGTCAATTGCTAAGGATACAATATCCGATCGCTTACCCTGCCAATTTTCTAGCCGTGTCTAGCTCTTGTTCGGAGAACGGAGGTGCGAAGGGGGTAATTGACCGTACCCCGACCACTAACAGCCTAACGGACTTCTAACACGGTCTACCGTCTTAAGGCATTTTATCAGCACAGCGACACGCCTCTGCCCACCTCGATCGCGCCCAAAGTAATACTAATTCTTGGCGAAGTTCGATCGCAGGCGAAAGAGGGGGAGAGCGGGGGAGCGGGAGAGAATGTGGATTTCAGTTTTTAGTTAGGCCAAAACAACCGCAAAGATTTTTAGCAATACCGCCCAATAGTTAGCTGTAATGGAATTGAAGGTTTGATTGGGTGTGGGAAGAGAGCGATCGCAAATTTTGCAAGAGTGGTAAAGGTAGATGGATCTGATACTGTGTCACACAACCGCAGATTTTGATGCTCTGGGGGCAGCTGTAGGATTATCGCGCCTGAAAGCTGGGGCGAAAATTGTTTTGCCTGGGGGCGCACATCCAGCGGTGCGGGATTTTTTGGCATTGCACCGGGATGAGTTTGCCTTGATCGAACGTCGATCGGTTAATGCCAAACAGATTCGTTCTCTGACTGTAGTCGATACGCAACAGCGCGATCGCCTCGGCAAAGCAGCTGAATGGTTTGACTTACCCCACTTGAATGAAATTGTCCTCTACGACCATCACCCAGCTCGAGATAGCGACATTCCAGCTACCCAAATTTATCTTGAGCCAGTCGGAGCCACTACTACCCTGGTAGTCGAACAGCTACAAAAAAGCGATTGGGGACTGAGTAAAGAATCTTCCCAATCCAAAATCGGCATTCCCAGGCAGTCGTCTGGGAACGAGCCAAAATCCAAAATCGAACTGACACCGGCTGAGGCGACGGTGATGGCGTTGGGTATTCATGTAGATACGGGATCGCTCACTTTTGAGCATACGACGCCAAGAGACGCCACCGCTTTGGCTTGGTTAATGGCCCAAGGGGCGAGTCTGAAAGTGATTGCCGAATATATTGACCCAGGTTTATCTCGCCAATTGCAAGAACTGCTCAAAGTTGCTCTGGACAATATGCAGAGGATAACCAAATGGGGTCACACTATATCTTGGTGTTTGCTGAGTACTTCCGGTTTTGTGCCGGGGTTATCCAGTCTTGCATCCCAACTGATCGAGCTAACTGAAAGCGATGCTTTGCTGCTGGCTGCGAGATATCAGCAAAAGGAAGTGGGGGAGACCTGGAGCGGGGGAGATGGGGAGAATTGTGAGATAGCAATCACAAATGACCAATCACCAGTTACCAATCCAAAATCCAAAATCCAAAATCCAAAATCCGACGATCGATTGACGATCGTTGGTCGATCGCGTATTTATGGCACTGACCTCAACCAACTTTTCCAAGAAATCGGTGGTGGGGGTCATTCCCAGGCGGCGTCTGCAAATTTGCGATCGGTCGATTCGCAAGCAATATTAGAACATCTGGTGGAACAGCTGGAAAATCAAATTCCCCATCCCCCTACGGCAAGAGAATTGATGTCATCCCCAGTGCGGACAATTCGCCCCGATACCACAATTGAACAAGCGCAACGAATCTTGCTGCGTTACGGACATTCTGGTTTATCTGTGGTAAATGCTCAAGACGAATTGGTTGGCATTATTTCGAGACGAGATATCGATATTGCTCTGCATCACGGTTTCAGTCACGCGCCTGTAAAAGGCTATATGACTACTAATCTAAAAACGATCGCTCCCGATACGCCATTGCCAGAAATTGAGTCGCTGATGGTGACTTACGATATCGGCAGATTGCCAGTTTTACAAAATGGGCAGTTAGTGGGAATTGTGACCCGCACGGATGTGTTGCGGCAATTGCACCAAGAAAAGGCAAAATTCAACAGTCAAAAGTCAAACGAATGGAAAGATGATTCGCTTTTGTCTTTTGCACTTTGCCTGCTGCCTTCTGTTCGCGATCGTCTCGCTTCTCCACTTTGGCAATTACTGCAAAAAGCATTTCAGGAGGCAGAAACACGAGGCTGGCATCTTTATTTAGTTGGTGGTGCGGTGCGGGATTTACTTTTAGCTGATAATGAAGGACAAGTACTGCTTGAAGATATAGATTTAGTCGTAGACGGCTTTCACCGATCGGCTGATGTCGGTGCTGGTGTAGAATTAGCTAAAGCGCTTCAGCAAGTTTATC
>NZ_JACJUP010000708.1:0-3685 GCF_014748295.1 Planktothrix sp. FACHB-1355
AGGCGGGTGCAGTAGTCGTCGATAACTCCAGCGCTTTCCGTATGGAACCGCAAGTGCCTTTAGTAGTTCCGGAAGTAAATCCAGAGGCGGCAGCCGACCATCGCGGCATTATCGCCAATCCCAACTGCACAACTATTTTGATGTCTGTCGCGGTTTGGCCTTTGCATCGGGTACAGCCAGTCAAACGGATGGTAGCGGCAACCTATCAATCTGCCAGCGGTGCAGGAGCTAGGGCAATGGAGGAAGTGAAAGAGCAAGCTAAGGCGATTTTGGCAGGCGAAACACCCCAAAAGGAAATATTTCCCTACCCATTGGCGTTTAATTTATTTCCCCACAACTCTAAGTTGAACAAATTGGGGTATTGTGAAGAAGAAATGAAAATGGTCAACGAGACGCGCAAGATCTTCGGCTCTCCAGAGATGAGAATTACGGCAACTTGCGTGCGAGTTCCCGTGCTGCGGGCGCACTCGGAAGCGATTAATCTAGAATTCGATCGACCTTTTTCTGTAGAAAAGGCGCGGGACATTCTCAGTCAGGCTCCGGGCGTGCGCTTAGTAGAAGATTGGCAGGCAAATTACTTCCCGATGCCCATAGAAGCCAGCGGTAAAGATGAGGTTTTAGTGGGGAGAATTCGTGAAGATATTTCTAACCCAGGTGGATTGGAATTTTGGCTTTCAGGAGACCAAATTCGCAAAGGCGCAGCATTAAATGCAGTGCAAATAGCAGAACTGTTGGTAGCAAAAAATTGGGTTCGGAAAGCAGCAGCGGCTGTTTCTGTTTAATTATCGTCATTTTAAGTAAGGATTTTGGATAAATTATTATTCTAAAATCCAAAATCTAAAATCCAAAATCTAAAATCTGTTGTTGAGGAGTTATTAAGAGTGTGGTAAGGTTTGGAAGAGTTGTAACGGCAATGATTACGCCGTTTAAACAAGACGGCAGCGTAGATTATGCTGTGGCAGAGCAGCTGGCAATCCATCTGGTAGATAACGGTTCGGAAGGCTTGGTAGTGTGCGGTACTACTGGCGAATCGCCAACGTTAACTTGGTCAGAAGAATACGAACTATTTCAGGTAGTAAAAAAGGCAGTAGGCGGTAAAGCAAAAGTGCTGGCAGGCACAGGTTCAAATTCGACAAGCGAAGCGATCGCAGCTACGCAAAAAGCCGCTAAGATAGAATTAGATGGTTCTTTGCAAGTTGTTCCGTACTACAACAAACCACCGCAAGAAGGGCTGTACCGGCATTTTGAAGCGATCGCGCAATCCACACCCGATCTGCCGATAATGCTTTACAACGTACCGGGTCGCACCGGTCAAGATCTGTTGCCAGAAACAGTTGCCCGCTTAGCTAAAATTCCCAATATCGTTGCCATTAAAGAAGCTAGCGGCAATCTGGATCGGGCAAGCCAAACAAAATGTTTAACTCCTCCGGAATTTGAGATATATTCAGGGGACGATTCCCTCACTTTACCAATGCTTGCAGTTGGCGGTGTAGGTGTAGTAAGTGTAGCCAGTCATGTGGTGGGAACGCAGTTAAAACAAATGATTGAAGCTTTTTTTGCAGGTAAAACTCAAGAAGCATCTCAGATACATTTGCAACTTTTTCCACTGTTTAAAGCTCTGTTTGCCACAACTAATCCGATTCCAGTAAAAGCAGCTTTGAAACTCCAAGGTTGGGATGTAGGTAGCCCCCGCCTACCTTTAAGCGAAGCAAGTACTGAAATTACTGAAAAATTAAAAGCTGTGCTAAAAGATCTTTCTCTGCTATAGCAGACACGATACTTATGCCAAGTTTTTAAACAACTGAATAATTTAGCTAATGGCTAATAGCTAATGGCTCGCAGTTCGCAGTTCATAGTTACTAACAATGAACGACGTTCGACGAACGATTGGCAACAGCAACTTTTTGAAACTTATCGTAAGGATGCAAATGACTAAAAACGGCAATTCCCCAACTATCAAAATTATTCCTCTCGGCGGTCTGCACGAGATTGGCAAGAATACTTGCGTGTTCGAGTACGACGATGAAATCGTGCTATTAGATGCGGGATTGGCTTTTCCCACTGAGGGAATGCACGGAGTCAACATTGTTTTGCCAGATTTGACTTATCTGCGGGAAAATCGCCACAAAATTAAGGGCATGATAGTCACCCACGGTCACGAAGACCACATCGGCGGCATTCCCTATCACCTCAAACAATTTGATATTCCGGTGATTTATGGCCCGCGTTTGGCGATGGCTTTGTTGCAAGGTAAACTGGAAGAAGCGGGTGTTGCTAACCGCACGGAACTGCGATCGGTTATGCCTCGCGACATTGTTCGCATCGGTTCTTACTTTTTCGCGGAATTCATTCGCAATACTCACTCGATTTCCGATAGCTTTACTGTCGCCATTCACACCCCGGCTGGCGTCATCATTCACACAGGTGATTTTAAAATTGACCACACTCCCGTGGATGGTGAATTTTTCGATCTGCAAAAGCTAGCCGAACACGGCGAAAAGGGCGTTCTGTGCTTGATTAGCGATTCCACCAATTCGGAAGTTCCCGGTCAAACGCCTTCGGAAAGGTCAGTTTATCCGAATTTAGACCGGATTTTCTCCCAAGCACCGGGACGCTTGATGGTGACGACATTCGCTTCTTCGGTACACCGGATCGGTATGATTTTAGAACTGGCGAAGAAGCACAATCGGGTGGTATCGGTCATCGGTAGATCGATGCTGAATGTGATTGCCCACGCTCGCAATCTCGGTTATGTAAAATGTGAAGACAATTTGCTGCAACCTTGGCACACTGTCCGCAGCTTACCCGATGAGAAAATTCTGATTTTGACAACCGGATCGCAAGGGGAACCGCTGGCGGCGATGACTCGGATTGCCAATCAAGAACATCCCCATATTAAAATCCGCAAGGGCGATACGGTAGTTTTCTCGGCAAATCCCATTCCGGGAAATACGATCGCAGTTGTGACGACGATCGATAAATTGATGATGCAGGGTGCTAACGTCATCTACGGTAGAGATAAGGGCATTCACGTTTCCGGTCACGGTTGTCAGGAAGACCAAAAGCTGATGATCGCTTTGACTCGTCCCAAATTCTTTTTGCCGGTCCACGGGGAACACCGGATGCTGGTGCAGCACGCCAAGACTGCTCAAAATATGGGCATTCCAGCAGAAAATATGGTGATAATCGATAATGGCGATGTGGTGGAATTATCTGAGGATAGCATCCGCATTGGTGGCAAGGTTCCCGCAGGTATTCAACTGGTCGATAACGCCGGTCTTCTGCACGACAGTATTCTCAAGGAACGTCAGCAACTGGCAGAAGATGGTGTTGTGACTGTGGCTAGTGCGATCGATTGGGAAGGCAAACTGGTGGCTAAGCCGGAAGTACACTTAAGAGGTGTGGTCACTACAGTGGAACGGTCTTTGCTGCAAAAGCTTGTCCAGCAGACGATCGAAAACTTGTTGAACGATCGCTGGCAAGAATTCGCTCGTTCTTTTGATGGTGAAGAACTGGAAGTGGACTGGGCTGGTTTGCAAGTCCAAATCGAACAAGCGCTACAGCGACTGCTGCGCCGCGAACTCCAAAGTCGTCCTTTGCTGGTCTTCTTGATGCAAATTCCCGATGCACCACCTCCAGCTAAAGCTACAGGTCGTCGCCGTCGCGTCAAGAAGACCAGAGATCA
>NZ_JACJUP010000709.1:0-3655 GCF_014748295.1 Planktothrix sp. FACHB-1355
TGCAATGATTCGGTCGGGGTCTATCGAGTAGAGTGAATGAATTGAGGAGGCAGCTTCTATTAAATCAGCAGCATTTATTTTGAAGGTTATAGGAGTCACTGCATCCGCCAGTCCTGCTTGCATTGTTTGGTGTTTCTCTGCTAAAGCTTGTTGGAAAATTTTGTTGACCGCTCTTTCTACTATTGCTTCAAGTTCGCCGCCACTAAAATTTACTGTGGAAGTATTCAGCAGAGTTCGCCACTCACTTTCAGTTAATGGCCCATCTTTTTGATCATAGCGGGAATCATATCTGGAAGCGTGCAACTGGATGATTTCTTTCCGTTCGATCGCTTGAGGTAAACCAACATAAAATTTTCTATCAAACCTTCCCGCACGAGTTAATTCTGGTGGTAGCGATTTGAGGCGGTTGAGCGTGGCAATTACATAGGTTTTGCTTTTCTTCTCTTGCAACCAGGTTAGTAACGTACCGAGAATTTGCCTGTTGGCAATGTCTTCTCCTGAATTATTTGAGGCGGCAAAGAGTTTGTCAAATTCGTCAAATCCTATGACGCAAGGTTCAAGTGCTTCCACTCGCCGCAGCACCTCTTTAAGGAACTTTAGACCGCCTGCTACTATCGTCCCTACATCTAGCATGACTAGCGGGAAGTCCAGTAGGACAGCGCAAGCCTTGAGTGCCCTACTTTTGCCAGTCCCCGGCGGACCTACTAGCAAGCATCCTTTAGGAAGGGGAAGATTGCTTGCACGAGCTTCTGGAGAGTACTTGTTTTTAACTTCGATAAATGCTTTTTTAAGCAAGTCCAAGCCCCCAAAACTGTTGACTTCCGGTTTGGGTATGAACTCTAAGTTAAGGCTGCGAAGTAGGTTGATTTTATATTGAAGTAAAAAGAAAAGTGCGTCTTTTTCCTTAGTGCTACAACGCTTCAAACCTAAGCGAAGCCCAGTTTTGATTTCCTCTTCAGTTAATCCAGAAGCAGCCAAAGTTAAAGTGTTTATGTCAGAAGCATTTTTATCTACACTTTCTTCATTTAAAACCTCATTAGCTATTGAGAAGATTTCTTCAGGTTTGGGCAGAGGCTTCCACAATTCTGGGATAAGATTTACCAGATGTGAAGGTAAATCCACACCCATTGTCGAGAGCAGAATCAGGTATTTGGGTGACTGACTCAAGCGCCAGGTATTAAAGATAGTTCTGAGTTTGTCGTTGATTTTTAGAGCGCGAGCGCACCAGAGCGAGTCTGTTTGAGGTACAATATTTAGAAAAAACTGTAAATTTTCTACCACAAAGATACCAGGCTCTTCGCACTGTAGCAAAAAGTTAACCAGGTCAATTAAGCAGTCATTAATTGGTTGAAACTTATCCCAGACTTTTTGACATAGCTTTGCTCCGTAAACTTCAAAAACCTCTTGTCCATAATTCCAAACATATACTGGCAACTTCCTGGGAACTGCCAACCGTTCATCAATCCATTTCAATGTATTCGGCTGCTCTATAGCAGAACACTGAATGGAAACGACTTTAACAGTTTCTATTAATAAATCCAGGTCTTGCCAGTCCATAATATTTTGTCCGCTTGAGTTTTTACGTCATAACCTATTTCCTAGCAAAGTTTTCCCAAAAATAATACCTACCTTCAGTGGGAACAATATCTTTAAATTTTTCTAAGGCGGTATAGTCTTAAAAATCGACAGTTCCCGCTAAATTTAGCTAAGCTTTACGCCTAAAGACAGAGAAGCGCTATTCCCAAAGTAATTGTGGTTTTTCCGCCTCAAGTTGCATAAGTTTTCTCCCATTAAGCACACAAAAATAGCATAGCTTTTTACTGCCTTTAGAAAGATGGATAGTCAGTTAATGTCGGGCTATTAAATAGAAAGAAGAATTCAAACAGCAATTCACAATAACTAGCTGTTTCACAGACTTGTAAGCGAGCTATTGGAGTAGAAAGTAGAATTTATGACTTCTCAATTTGCGCGTTATGGCGTGCGTTCATGCCAGCTTAAAAACCAAAGCTTTTTGGCACGGATACCTATTAGCGCACTCATGTCAACAGCAACAGTCTTACTTTTAATTGACATGGTGGTAGATGGCGGTGTTACCAGTTTCCTTGCTTTTGGGCTTGGCATTATCGGAACGGCATCGGTAATATGGCCTTGCGAAATCAACAAATTCTTTAATGGGTTTTGGCGCTGGCAGCGTCGCCATAAAGTCAACATTCTACCTTTACTTTGCACAGTGATAGTAACGCTGTGGTGGTTGGATATTACTAGCGCTCCTGCTCACGCTCAATTTTTTATTCAAACAGAAAATTGGCTGCGTAGCGCTTTTCCAATTAACGGTGCTACTGGTGGTACTGGAGCTGGTGGAACTGATATTTACAGCGTCGTTTTTAACACATTACGAGCAATTTTTGTTTTGTATTTAGCAGTTGCTTTAGTCAGAGTAATTGCAGCAGCCAGAAATGACGAAGATTGGCAGTCTTTAGCCAGAACTCCCCTAATTATTCTGGTCACAGTAACTTTAGGGGATATCTTAGCTGGACTAATTACTGGTGGTGCAGCTGGTGGCCCTGGTGCTGCTCCTTAATCTTCGTTTTAGTTAACTCCACTTTGGGTAAAAATCGATGCCCGAATCAAATAACAAAAGATTTCGAGCCGTTAACCCTACTTTGGGAAAGGCTCCCAAAGTGGGGCCATTCCCAGCCGATCAAATATTTCCTTGGGCAGGTATTTGTTTGACAAGTTACTGGGTTTGCAAACTTATTTTAGGTCTTTCTTGGTTGTGGACTGGGGTGATTGCTGGCTGGGGAATCTCTACTTGGTGGGTACTGACAGGGAGTAAAGCTTGGAAATTCTTGTCAAAATTTATTTCCACTCCCTTTTGGGTTAGAGGATTTGGACAGTATCGCAGAATGCTAAAACCTACGCCAAATCGACAATTCAAAAAAGTTAACAAATATCGACGATAGAAGGTGGGAGATTGTGTTTGGGTTTAAGAAAAAAGACAAAAAGAAGGCTCAACCAATTAAGGTAAAAACCAAAACTAAGATTGGCAAGCGCTGGATAAATGATGGAGAAACCAAGGTTAGAGCCACGCCCTTTGAAGATGAATGCCATTTAGCGTCAATGGTGCAAATTGAACTGAGAGGTAGAAAGATAGGTGCTTACCTGCTCAAAAAAGGTGAAAACAGCTTAATGCTTCAGTTCGGCTTTGAATGCCAAGGTATTCATACCACTCTAAGAACTGAACAAATCGAGCCAATTTTTGATGCCATTGAAGCCAGTTTAAAAGACTTACCGGAGAACGAACGGTTAACCATCAACTTAGGTTCTTTCACGTCAGATGCAGCCAGACAAGAAGAATTGAAAAACTTGTGCCAACACGCACCCAATACAGAACTGCAATATTTGCTCATGGGTGAACGCAAGCGGGTACAGGAACTGACGGATATGGGCATTCGCAAGCCAAAGTTCTTACGCTTATATGGCACTTATACCGTTGAGCCAGATACGGAGGGAACAACGGATTTGATTGAAAAAGCTTTAGCCAAACTTGAACGATCGTGGAAGCAATTTACAGGTGAATTGCAGCACTTCCAATACATTCGAGTTGAGAAACTGATTTATTCATCTTTTACGGATGGATTTCAAATCTGGGAAC
>NZ_JACJUP010000071.1:0-11635 GCF_014748295.1 Planktothrix sp. FACHB-1355
CATTAAAGCTAACGGCGCTGCCAATTTATTCTTGCTCAATCCCAACGGGATTATTTTTGGCCCAAACGCTTCCTTAAATATAGGTGGCTCGTTTTTTGCGACTACCGCTAATAGCGTTAAATTTGGTGGTGGCAGCGAGTTCAGCGCCATAAATCCGCAAGTTCCCCCTCTACTAACTGTCAACGTACCTATAGGCTTACAATTTGGGTCAAATCCAGGACAAATCGTCGTACAAGGGCCTGGTAATAATCTGAAAATAGATTCAGAAACCTATGGTGAAGAAGTATATATTAGAGACGATCGCCCCGTTGGACTGCAAGTAAATCCCCGTCAGACTCTAGCATTAATCGGCGGCGAAATATTACTCGCAGGCGGTAATCTCACAGCACCAAACGGACGTATTGAAATAGGTAGTGTAGCCGCAGAAGGACAGGTAAAACTAGCTGCTACCCAACTAGGATGGATCTTGAATTATTCAGAGAGCCAAAATTTCTCCGATATTCACTTCGATCGAGCTGCATCTGCCGATACCAGCGGCGAAGGTGGGGGCAGCATTCAAATACAAAGTCGGCAACTTTCTTTAGGTGAAGGAAGCGCTATTTTAGCTTTAACTCTGGGGTCAGAACCAGGTGGAAATATTGATATTCGCACTTCTGATTCCGTTCTCATCAGCGGTGCCAATAGCCAACGAGTATATAGCTTTATAGCGGCAGAAACCAATCCCAATTCTACAGGTAATGCTGGAAACATTTCTATTGAAACTAATAGATTAATTCTCGATGATGGTGCATTGATATCTTCCTCTACTTTTACTGTTGGCGCAGGAGGTTCCTTAAGGATAAGCGCTACAGAATCAGTGGAATTAAGAGGTGTAGACCCGAATGGATTGGGCAGCTTTTTAGGAACAGAAGCGCTGCCCGGTTCGACCGGAAATGCTGGCGATCTAACGATCGAAACCGGAAAATTGATTCTGCAAGATGGCGCTTCCATAACATCTGGTACTGATGGGGCAGGTAATGGCGGTTCTCTTTCTGTACGCGCCTCTGAATCGGTGGAATTGAGCGGTGCGGATAGAGAAGGAACGGTTAGCGCTTTGCAAACACAAGTACGAGAAGTAAGTTTGGGCAATGCAGGTAATTTAGCGATCGAAACCAGACAGTTGATCGTCCGAGATGGCGGACAAATATCTGCCGGTACTGCTGGCGCAGGGTCAGCAGGTATCTTGCGAATCAACGCTACCGATGCTGTCGATATTAGGGGAACATCAGCAGATGGTATGATTCCCAGCAGTTTGACTACTTCTGTCGAACAGGGAGCAACTGGTGCAGGCGGTAATTTAACAATAGAAACTGGAAGGTTAATTGTAGGGGAAGGAGCGAGGATATCCACAACTACTGCCAGTGCTTCACCAGCAGGAAACTTGACTGTTAAAGCTACCGATTTTGTCGAATTAATCGGCACGGGGAGATATGTTGAAAATCTGGAAAGAATTATCGGTTTCACAGCAGATGTGTCTAATTTCCGCAATGGCTTATTTGCGATCGGTTTCGGTGGTGGAAATGCTGGAAATATGACGATCGAAACCCGAAGATTGATCGCTCGCGATGGTGCTTTGGTGCTTGCTTCTAATTTGGGTGGCGGACAGGGCGGACAAATGACCCTCAACGCTTCCGACTCGATCGATGTGAGTGCGTCTCTGCTATCTAATGGAAATGTACCTGGAAGCATTGGCACTGCTGGCAATTTAACCATTAATACCCAGAATTTGACTATCCGCAATGGAGCGATAATCTCCACAGGTACGGCGGGATTCGGTCGTGGTGGGAATCTTACTGTCAACGCCACCGAATCTGTAGAATTAATTGGCGGCAACCCATTTTTTATTCTCAATAGACCTGCGGACACCAACTTGACTGCCAGTAGTTTGGGGCCAGCACCAGCGGGAGACTTGACGATCGCGACCAGAAGGTTGACAGTTAGAAATGGAGCAACTGTAGCAACCAGCACTTTCGGTTCGGGGCGGGGCGGTGCTTTAACAGTAACGGCAACAGACTCCCTTGTAGTAGAAGGAACACCTTCGGGCAGGATTCCCAGCGCTTTGATCGGCAGTACTCAAGGAAGCGGAGATGCGGGAAATGTAAATATCACCGCCGGAAGGCTAATCGTCCGCAATGGTGGGTTAATCGCGGCAAACAGTGTGGGGACTGGAAGTGCAGGCGATTTGCAAATTGCAGCTAATTTCTTGCAATTAGATAACCAAGGTGCCATTAGCGCCAGAACGGCAGCAGGCGATCGCGGCAATATCATTTTACAAACAGATAGCACACAACTGCGTCGCGATAGTTCGATCGCCACAGACGCCACCGGTGCTGCTACGGGTGGGAATATCACCATCAACACAGACACTTTAATCGCTCTGGCAAATAGCAACATTACTGCTAATGCCGTTCAAGGTCAAGGCGGTAATATCTTCCTCAACGCTTCTGGTGTCTTTCGTTCTGTCGATAGCGATATCACCGCTACTTCTCAGTTTGGGGTTAGCGGTACGGTGGAAGTGAGAACGCCCGATAGCAATGTGCAGAATGCTTTTGCAGCTATTTCCACTAATTTTATTGTTCCCGATACTCTTTTAGTCAGCAGTTGCGCCACTCGCAGGGGTATCGCTAACAGCATCACCGTTACTGGTACTGGCGGTTTACCTCCCAACCCCTTCGAGGTTCTCAACGGTCGCTATACTTTGTCTGGTGTGCAAGGTGTCAGCAGTAGAGAGGGAGAGGAACAAAGCAGCAGAGAAAATTTGCCAGCAGCGAGTCGCTATCCTCAAATTGAGGAAGCGCAAGGCATAGTCGTAACGCCAAATCGACAGACTATGCTGGTAACACAAGCGCAACTTTTAGCGATACGCGGTGAGGAACAAGGTAATGCGATCGCTAATGCCGATCGTTTAATTTGTAACTAACTCAAGTCCTTAATTATAGCCTATCCTGGTTGATTGCCCGCTTTGTCTTCTGTCTTCTCTTTTCTGCCTTCTTCCCGTCGAGAGTAGTTTGTTTAAAAAGCTGGTACTTAATCCTGATTTGGTATTAGTTGTAATGTATATGTAGCAAAATTGCCTATTTCCGATAGTTGGATAAAAATCTATTGTTATGTTAGAGTTTTGCGCGATACTGTCTTAAGGCAGAGTTCGTTAATTATTACTTCAAAAGGCTGAAGTTGTCGCCCGTGCCTAACTTACCCTAAGATTAGATACGTTTCTACGATCGTCACGCCAATGGCGTATCCGCAAACTTTAGGGAAAAGGATATAATAATTAGTAATACCAATTTCCTGTAAACTCTGATTACTATTTCTTACAGAAGCTACTGTAGGTCGCCAGGTTTTCAGACAAAATAATTACTAAATAGTAAGTGCATCTTCATGGATATTTTGTATAAATAGCTATCGAGACTATTCTCCAATTCTCAATCCTTGACTTATGATAAAGTTTAGTCACCTATTTGGGATGGCTGGTTGTGTATACTTATGGAGCGCGATCGCATCTGCTACACAAGCTCAAATCGTACCCGATGCCACTCTTCCGACTAATTCTACTATTACAATTAACGGCAACACCAACACGATCGAAGGTGGCACCCAAGCAGGCAGCAATTTATTTCACAGCTTTCAAGAATTTTCTATTCCAACTGGTAGCAGCGCCTTCTTCAACAACGCACTAGATATCCAAAATATCTTCAGCCGCATCACGGGTGGATCTATATCTAATATAGATGGTTTAATCAAAGCAAACGGCACAGCTAACTTATTCCTACTCAATCCCAATGGTATAATTTTTGGCCCTAACGCCCAATTAAATATCGGCGGCTCTTTTTTCGCCAGCACCGCCAACAGTATCAGATTTGCCGATAATACCGAATTCAGCGCTAGCAATCCGCAAACTTCTCCCCTTCTTACTGTTAGCGTACCCATCGGTTTGCAATTTGGTGTAAATCCCGGACAGATTGTTGTGCAGGGGAACGGTAATAATTTAAGCATCGACTCAGAAACTTATGGTGACGATGTTTACATCAGAGATGAACGCCCCGTCGGACTGCAAGTAAATCCCGGTCAAACTTTGGCACTTCTTGGTAGGGATATTCTATTAGATAGCGGTAATCTCACAGCACCAAGCGGACGCATAGAATTGGGAAGCGTAGCGACAGAAGGAAATGTAAATTTAACATCCTCTAAAATTGGTTGGGTTTTGGGTTATCAAGAAATTCATAATTTCGGCGATATCAGCTTAAATAAAGCCGCATCTGTCGATACCAGCGGCGAAGGCGGCGGTAGCATTCAAGTGCAAAGTCGGCAACTTTCTCTGGGAGAAGGAAGTGCCTTTTTAGCATTGACTTTGGGATCGTCAAATGGTATTGGTATCGATATCCGGGCTGCCGATTCTATCCGCATGAGCGGTGTCAATTCCCAAGGAGTCTACAGCTTTGTGGCAGCAGAAACCAATCCAAACTCCACCGGAAATGCCGGAAATATTACAGTAGAAACTGGCAATTTAATTCTCGACAATGGCGCTTTGATATCTTCTTCTACTTTCGGCGCAGGTCATGGTGGTTCTCTGACAATACGCGCCAGCGAATCGGTAGAATTAAAAGGTGTAGATCCGAATGGATTGGGCAGTTTTTTAGGAACTGAAGCACTGCCCGGTTCTACAGGTAATGCCGGAGATTTGATAATTGAAACGGGTAGTTTAATTCTACAAGATGGAGCTGCGATTACCTCTGCCACTGAAGGGAAAGGTAATGGCGGTTCTCTCACTGTACGCGCTGCTGAATCGGTGGAATTGATGGGTGCGGATAAGGAGGGTACGGGCAGTGCTTTGCAGACAACAGTCGGTAGAGAAAGTTTGGGGAATGCGGGGAATTTGGCGATCGAAACCAGACGGTTAAGCGTGCGAGATGGAGGACAAATATCTGCGGGTACTTCTGGCGCAGGTTCCGCGAGTACGTTGACAGTAAAAGCTACCGATTCTGTGGATATTAGGGGAACATCAGCCGATGGAGAAACTCCCAGCAGCTTAAATACTTCTGTCGAACAGGGAGCAACTGGCGCAGGCGGTAATTTAACTGTAGAAACCGGGCGGTTAATCGTCGGTGAGGGAGCGAGGATATCGACAACTACAGCAAGTGCTTCCGCAGCGGGAAACTTGACAGTGAAGGCGACCGATTCGGTAGAGCTAATCGGTACGGGAAAATATCTGGAAAGCCTGGAACAAATTAGCAGTTTCACTGCAACTCCGTCCATCTTCCGCAACGGCTTGTTTACGATCAGTTTTGGTAGTGGAAATGCGGGAAATATGACGATCGAAACCCGCAGATTTATCGCTCGCGATGGTGCTTTGGCGCAGGCTTCTAATTTTGGCGGCGGTGAGAGAGGAGGACAGATGACCTTCAATGCTACCGATGCGATGGAAGTGAGCGCTTCTCTCTTATCTAATGGAAATGGCCCAGGCAGTATTGGTCGTGCTGGCGATTTAACGATTAATACTCAAAACTTGACGATGCGCGATGGCGCGATAATATCCACAGGCACCGCAGGATTCGGTCGCGGTGGAAACCTTACCATTAACGCCACTGAATCTATACAATTAATTGGCGGCAACCCATATTTTGTTCTCGGTAAACCGGGAGACACGGCTTTGAATGCAAGTAGCGTCGGGCCAGCACCAGCGGGAGACTTAACAATTTCAACTCGAAGGTTGACAATCAGCAATGGAGCCAATGCCTCAACCACCACTTTTGCTTCGGGGCGGGGCGGCTCGCTAACTGTAAAAGCAACGGATACTTTAACAATAGATGGTATATCTGGGCTCTTCACTCCCAGCGCGTTGACCGGTACCACTCAGGGAAGCGGAGATGCAGGAAATGTGAGCGTTACCGCCGGAACATTGATTATCCGCAATGGAGGGTTAATAGCTGCGGACAGTTTGGGGATCGGAAGTGCGGGCAACCTGGAAATTACGGCTAGTTTGTTGCGACTGGATAGGCAAGGTTTCATCAGTGCCAGAACCGCAGTGGGCGATCGCGGCAATATCATTGTACAAACTGATGACGGACAGCTGCGTGGGAATAGTGCGATCGTTACCGATGCTTCTGGTACTGCTACTGGTGGCAATATCATCATCAATACCGACACCATCGTTACCTTGCAAAATAGCAACATTACAGCCAATGCGGTTCAAGGTCAAGGCGGTAATATCAACCTCAACGCTATCGGTGTTTTTCTTTCTCCCGGTAGCAATATTACCGCTACTTCTGAGTTTGGTCTCAGCGGTACGGTGGAAGTAAGAACGCCGAACGGTAACGTAGAGAATGCTTTTGCACCCATTTCCGCTAATTTTGCGATCGCAGATACTCTTTTAGCCAACAGTTGCGATGTTCGTAGGCGGATGAATAACAGCATCACCGTTACTGGTACTGGCGGTTTACCTCCCAACCCCTTCGAGGTTCTCAGCGGTCGCTATACTGTGGCGGGAGTGCAGGGTCTAAGCACAGGGGCACAGGGGTACAGGGGCATAGGAGATTACCGAATCCTCACTCCCCTGTCTGCAATTCAGGAAGCGCAGGGGATAGCTGTAACGCCAAATGGACGGACAATGCTACTAACGCAAGCGCAACTGAGAGCAATAGGTGGTGAGGGACAAGGTAATGCGATCGCTAATGCTAATGACTTAATTTGTAAGTAGTTGTTCAGACTCGCTCGCGAGTATCAAAGCCAGAATTAAACCTGGGGCGGGCAGTGCCCACCAAAATGCCTGTAACCTTTGAGATGAGCTAATGGTGGGCAGTGCCCACCCTACAAATTATTTTTGGTTTATTTACGCCCACTTACTTAAAAGCGATATCCTGGATTTTCCGGCGTTATATTTAGGTTAAATTTAACCACAGATGAACACAGATGAACACAGATGAACACAGATGTTATTAAAACTTTTTGCCTTTTTATTTTCCCCTTGACATTTTGCCTTTTGACTGACAGACTATCAGCACAAATTCTACCCGATGCTACTTTGCCAGTTAATTCTATTGTTAACCGACAAGGCAATACCCATTCGATCGAGGGAGGAACTAGAACAGGTAACAACCTATTTCACAGTTTTAAAGAATTTTCCATACCCACCGACAGCAGCGCATTTTTCAACAACGCTCTCGATATTCAAAACATTTTTACTCGCGTCACAGGTGAAACTATTTCTAATATAGATGGCAGGCTCGAAGCCAACGGCAGCGCCAACATCTTCTTGCTCAATCCCAACGGAATTATTTTTGGCCCAAACGCGCAGCTAAATATCGGCGGTTCGTTTCTAGCTAGTACCGCTAATACCATTTTGTTCGCAGATAAAACAGAATTTAGCGCCGTTCAACCCAACGCTCCACCGCTACTGGCTGTCAGCGTTCCTGTTGGTTTGCAATTTGGTGGATCGCATCCCGGTACAATGCAAGTGCAAGGGTCAAATCTCGCCGTACAAACTGGAAACACTTTGGCACTTGTGGGCGGTGATGTCACGATTTATGGCAGCAACAATCCCCTAGCAACTGGTTTAACTGCGGGCGGAATTCCCTTAACAATAGTAGCAGGAAATGTCGTACCAACTACAAGGGGAGGACGGATTGAATTAGGCAGCGTAACTTCTGGTAAAGTGTCGATCGCACCCACTCAACTCGGTTTTGCTTTAGGCTATTCAGATATTCAAAGTTTTGGTAATATTCAACTATTAAATGGAGCAACTGTCGATACTAGCGGTACAGGCGGCGGTGAAATTCAAGTCACGGCGCGAAATTTAGAATTACAAGAGCGATCGCGCATTATATCTATTACTTTGGGTAGCGATAACGGCGGCACAATAATTGCCAATACTGCTGAATCATTACAAATGATAGGGACAGGAGAATATGATGAAAATATTAGACGGTTCGTGTCTGGAAATCTTACTCTTGATGGTCTCCGAAACGGTTTTTTCAGTATCAGCTTTGGTGCAGGAGCGGCTGGTAATATTATAATTAATAGTCGCGATTTCATGGCTCGCAATGGCACCTACGTTACTACTTCCACTTTTAGCACAGGTCGCGGTGGAGATATCACGGTAAATGCTACAGAATCGATAGATTTGAGCGCATCGCTTTTGGCGACGGGCACTGGAGTTGGCAATGGCGGAAATGCTGGAAAATTGACCGTAAATACGCGCAATTTTAGAGCGCGGGATAATGCCATTCTATCAACTTCTACTATTGGCGGAGGCGAAGGCGGAAATTTACTTGCCAACGTTTCCGAGTCGCTAGAACTGATTGGCAGCGACCCAATTTATCTGTCGCCAATTGTGCGCGTTTTCACTGGTTTTTTTACCAGCAGTTTGGGTACGGGAAATGCTGGTAAATTGCAAGTAAATACTGGACGTTTAACAGTGCGATCGGGCGCAGGATTGGCAGCTAGTTCGTTTTCTCAAGGAAACGGCGGGGATATCGTTATTAATGCTTTGTCAACGCTCGAATTAATTGGTAAGTCTCCTGACGGTACGGCTCTCAGTTCTGTTGCTGCTGTTACCGAGCCTGGCTCTACAGGCAATGGTGGAAATCTCATCGTAAATACTGGTAATCTCATTCTTCAAGATGGAGGCAGACTCAGCGTTCGCAGTCGAGGTACCGGGAGAACTGGCAATTTAGATATTAAAGCTGATTATATTTTTCTTGGCAAAGAAGGTGGATTTGAAGGAACAGCAATAACGGGAGAAGGTGCAGATATAAATGTCATATCTAACTTCTTGTTACTGGACGAGAATAGTTTCATATCTGCGACTGCTGGCACAGAAGGCGGTGCGGGTAACGGTGGCAATATTACTATTTCTACAAATACATTAGTTGTGAAAAAAAATAGCGAAATTAATGCCAATGCTTTCTCCGGTCAAGGAGGTAATATACAAATCAACAGTCAAGGAATTTTTATTTCCCCAGATAGCGCTATTACTGCCAGTTCTGAAAATGGAATTAATGGCGTAGTACAAGTCAGAACTACTGATAGCAATGTGCCAAATATTTTCGCTCCATTGCTGAATAATTTTGACGTTTCAGAAGCTGTTTTAACAACCAGTTGCGTTGCGCGTGGAAAGAATTTCCAAAGCAGTTTTACTTTCATCGGGACAGGCGGTTTACCCAGCAACCCCTACGACACTCTTACCAGTCATTACAATTCGATCGGAATTCAAAATGTAAGCTCAAGCAAAAGTCCTGAAATGCATCAAAGTTTACCCTTACGTGTATGGCGCGAACAAGACCCAATTCAGGAAGCGGAAGGAATTGCAATCCTAGCTGATGGTAGCATTATTTTAGGAACAAGCTCTCAATTGGCCGTTGTTGCCAATGCTAACACTTTAATTTGTCAATTTTAATATGGCAGGTGCGCTCAAATACTTAAATAAATAAAATAGCATATCATGGAATTATCTTGAGTAAACGAAATAAAAATAATGGAAAAATTATTAGAGCGAAAATTATCGTCACTTCACTCGATCGCCAATGACTAAATTGCGCTTATCCTGGCCTAAGTTAAAACAGCACATTTGGGAATGGCGGGGTGTTGCGCTCGCCACTCCTACTGTAGCAGGATTAATTATAATTATACGTTTGAGTGGCTTATTGCAATCGTCGGAGTGGGCGGCGCTCGATCAATTTTTTCGTTGGCGTCCTAAAGAACCAATTGACGAACGCATCCTGATTGTTGGTATTGATGAATCCGATCTGCAAGGAATTAAAAAGTGGCCAGTTCCGGATGAAGTATTGGCAGAGTTGCTCAACAAAATAAAAAGTCAGCAACCGAGAGCGATCGGCTTAGACTTGTATCGAGATTTGCCAGTAGAACCCGGTCATCAAGCCTTAATTAAAGTGTTTGAATCCACACCGAACCTAATCGGTATTGAGAAAGTTGTTGGCGACAGTCGCGGTTTTTCTGTAGCCCCACCGCCAATACTGGGCAAGCAAAGTAGAGTCGGGGCTAATGATGTGGTATTGGATGGTGATGGAAAAATCCGTCGCGGTTTGTTATTTTTGACACCACCAGATCGGAATGCCATCCCCAGTTTTGGGCTACTGCTGACGATGCTTTATTTAGAAGCGGAAGGCATTACCCCTCAAGCGGCAGATAACGGTTTTCTGAAGCTGGGTAAAACCGTTTTTGTTCCTTTTGAAGCTAACGACGGTAGCTATGTGGGGGCAGATGCAGGGGGATACCAAGTAATATTGAATTTTAGAGGGCCAAGAGGCAGTTTCGCCACGGTTTCCATGAATGATGTGCTGACAGGTCGGGTACCGCCAGAGAAGATCCGCAACCGCATCGTCATTGTAGGCCCTACAGCTGCTAGTTTGAATGACTTTTTTTATACTCCATACAGTGGCGGTCGGACTAATTTCCAAGAGCGGGCAGCTGGTGTGGAAATTCACGCGCATCTAAGCAGTCAAATTCTGAGTGCGGCGCTGGAAGGGCGTTCTCCGATTAAAAGTTGGCCTGATGCGCTGGAGTGTGGATGGATCTTTTTCTGGTCTTGCGTTGGTGCTGCATTAGCTTGGCAGTTACAAAGTTGGCGGTGGACTGCCGGTAGTCTGGCGATCGCTACCACAGCTTTGCTGGGGAGTTCGTACTTGGCATTTTTGCAAAGTTGGTGGATACCCGTAATTCCGCCGATCGCCAGCTTGCTGCTTTCTGCTGTGGCGATCGTGGCATACATTGCCCATATAGAACGAAAAGACCGCAAAATCGTGATGAATATCTTCGGTCGTTACGTAACTCCCCAAATTGCGGAAGCGATCTGGCACGATCGCGATCGCTTGCTCAAGGAAGGACGCCTTAAAGGACAAAAGGTGACAGCTACTGTGCTGTTTACCGACTTGAAAAACTTCAGTACCATCTCGGAACAACTCGACCCGGAAGTGCTGATGTCTTGGCTTAACGAATATATGGAGGCGATGTCTCAGCTAGTCTTAGCTCACGGCGGTGTCGTCGATAAGTTTATTGGGGATGCAATTATGGCTGTGTTTGGCGTTCCCATTCCCCGCACCACTGAAGAAGCGATCGCCCATGACGCCAACGCAGCCGTGCGTTGTGCTGTGCAAATGGGCTCAACGTTAGAACTACTGAATGAATTGTGGAAAACCCAAGGACGCCCCACCGTTGCTATGCGTGTCGGTATCGCCACCGGTACGATCGTTACTGGCAGTCTCGGCAGTTCCCAAAGGCTAGATTACACAGCGATTGGAGATAGCGTTAACGTAGCAGCGCGGTTGGAAAGTTACGATAAATCGATCGACGGCGGTATCTGCCGGATTTTGATCGACGAGGGAACTTATCGATACATTCACGGTTCTTTTCCCACTAAACTGGTAGGTAATACGCAGCTTAAGGGTCGAGAACAGCTGACTCCTATCTACCAAGTTCTCCTTGATTGAAAAATACAACCCTTCAAGATCCCAGTTTTTGCATCCTCTTTATGTATAAATGGCATCTTTTAACAAAATGTTTACAAATTGCTTTCTACCTTTTGGTATACTAATCTAGTAAGAAAGAGTTATTCATGTTGGTAAAAGATCGAAAATTCCCTACA
>NZ_JACJUP010000710.1:0-3693 GCF_014748295.1 Planktothrix sp. FACHB-1355
GGAATGAAGGAATTAGAACTAATCCGCAACTCGGCACAACAATCGGCGCGATCGTATTGGAGTTCTGCCATATCATTAATATTGGTATTGTTCGTGATGATAATATCCTGTATAACGAGTACGGGATTCGGCAATCCATTAGGAATGGTTTTTGCGCTCATAAGTTTGTCGATCGTCTACGCGATAAGCTTGCTGCAAACGATCCGCCTTTTCTGTAGAGGAATCGCACGCTTGGAGGAAAGAATTGCCGATTTAGAAAGACGCATTCTTTAAAACCGACAAAAACAGATTTAAAATTTTACCTTTTTATCCCGATCGAGTACGATAAAGATGGCAAAATCAGGTAAAAGTTAACACACTAAACTATGCCTAACGCGCACATCATTGGTTTGGGGAGATCGGGAATTGCAGCTGCAAGACTGTTGAAACGGGAAGGTTGGGATGTGACGCTAAGCGATTCTGCCAGCGCGGAAAGCTTGGCTTCGCGCCACACCTCCGAAATATTCCAACAACAGCAACAACAACTTACCGACAATGGAATTACCGTCAAACTTGGTTATTCTTTTACGCCGGAAGGCGAAGATTTACCCCAGCTAATTGTTGTCAGTCCCGGCGTACCTTGGGATATTCCCGCCTTACTTCGCGCCAGAGAATTAGGCATAGAAACAATTGGCGAAATTGAACTAGCGTGGCGTCGTTTGCAAACTTGTCCTTGGGTTGGTATTACTGGTACAAACGGTAAAACGACAACTACAGCTTTAATTGCTGCAATCTTTCAAGCGGCTGGATTTAATGCTCCCGCTTGCGGTAATATCGGCTATGCTGCTTGCGAATTAGCGCTATCGGAGACGCCGCCAGATTGGGTAATTGCCGAAATTAGCAGCTATCAAATTGAATCATCGCGCTTGCTTGCGCCGCGTATTGGCGTTTGGACTACTTTCACGCCGGATCACCTCAGTCGTCACAAAACCTTAGAAAATTACTTCAATATTAAGGCGAAGTTACTAAATCAATCGCAGTTCCAAGTATTCAACGGTGACGATCCGTATCTGAGAGAAAATGCACCCGATCGCTTTGCCAATGCTTACTGGACAAGTGTGAAAGGTAAAGCGGAATTAATTGCCGATCGCGGTTTTTATATTGAAGATGGTTGGGTGGTCGATCGCGGCGATCGCATAGTGGAAACCTCATCATTAAAAATGGTAGGAGAACACAATCTGCAAAACCTATTAATGGCAGTTGCGGCTGCGAGATTAGCAGGAATTGAAAAAAATGCGATCGCGCAAGCAATCGCCAACTTTCCCGGCGTTCCCCATCGCCTCGAACACATCTGCACTTGGCAAGGAATTGATTTTATTAACGACAGCAAAGCCACCAACTATGACGCTGCTGAAGTTGGATTAAACTCAGTAAATGCTCCCGCTATCCTCATCGCTGGTGGCGAAGCCAAAGCAGGTGACGATACAGGTTGGATGAACAAAATTCAAGCAAAAGCCGCCGCAGTTTTACTCATCGGTGATGCAGCACCTGCCTTCGCCAAACGACTCGAAGAAATTGGTTATTCCCATTATCAAATCGTGGAAACTATGGCACGCGCCGTACCCAGAGCCGCTGAATTAGCCAAACAACATCAAGCCAAAGTTGTCCTGCTTTCACCCGCCTGCGCCAGCTTCGATCAGTACCAGAACTTCGAGCAACGAGGCGACGATTTTCGCCACCTATGTCTGGAATTTCAGGAACGAAATTCTGCTGATTGATTTGCCAAACTAACAAAAGGTAAAAGAGAAAAAACCATTAGTTTTAAAACAAATTTAATATAAGGGGTTTCTTTTACCTTTTTTAATTTTTACTTGTTAAACTGCTTCACTTGCAAATTCTTTTATTTGCAGCTGCGTACAGGGAATTTTATCTGATAAAATTGCACTGGTGAGCTTGCCTGTATGGATTTCTAACTGAGCATCTGGAGGCGCTTCAAATAAGAGGCGTTGCCCTGGAAAAACAACCCGCTCAAAATACCAATTAGGAATATTTGAGATCCGCGCAATTTGGTTCTGACTGCTACTATTTATATAGCAGCAGAAAATGCGATCGGAGCTATCGGAAGGAAGAGAATCGAGGATTTGAGCCATAACTAACAGATTGCTTTTTTGATGATGACGGTTTTTAATGAATGTTAATGTGCGTAGTTTTACTATATACTAGACGCAGCTAAGTCACCACGCCAAAAGTCATGAAAAAGTGACACTATAAGTTATACCAATCTCTCCTGCACCCGCATATTATGCCCGGAGCGCGATCGCAAAACTGAAGCCCAGCTTCATTTTTACCCCGCTCTCCGCCTCTGTTTCCCTTTCCACCCAAACAAGTTCTACATTGCAGGAAATTATATTAACCTGTCTAGCGTTCGGGTGCTTTAAGCTGGTGCGATTTTCCGTAATAACACCGATCCCAAAACCTACCAACGATACTTTAGGAGTAGGGGTAAAATCGACAAGAAAAGGCCCAAGTTAACCAGTGCCTCCCGGATGGGTATCTGCGCGATCGCCATACTGAGAAAAACTCCTCCGATGAATTGATCTCAAAAAATATATCGATCGCCTTTAGAAAACAAAACTTAAAAGGCAAAAGTAAAAAAAGAAATTACACCTTTTCTTTTGCCTTCTTACTCTTAGTTTTCTACTTTTTTTATTCCCTGCGTTCCTGATAATCTTCAGAAGAAGAAGGATCTAACTCCCAGCGTCGATCGTCGCGCTCATCTAAAATTTCTGTAGTCCGCAGAAAAGCCCTGTCGTCCATCTCCAGCCCTACAGCAGCTCCCAACTCATCAACAATATCTCGATCGGGAGTAGCAACCGTTCCACCAACCGCCTCCTCACCAACCATACTCGCTTGTTCCCAAGCCGCATCCACATCACCCCCACTCAGTTGCGGGCTAGTCGATGTATACAGCTTCTCTTCATCGCGCAATCTTCGCGTACCGATGTTGTATCCCGGTTCTGTCTTCACACCCGTTCCGTAGGATTCCGTAATTTCCTGCGGCAGATCTAAAACCATCGGTTCGTCGTTTATATCCAGTACTTTTTTATCTGCTTTGTCAGCCATAAGAATCACTCCATCTGCTTTTCCAGCATAATTTCTGGCAACAAAATCGATGTCTTGCTTTAGAGCGAAACCGATCTATCTCTTTTGAATGAACAAGGAAGCCGCAAAAAATCTCAAATCTCAAATCTCAAATCGAATGCCGCTCCTGATAATCTTCCGAAGAAGTTGGATCTAATTCCCAACGGCGATCGTCACGCTCCTCTATAATTTCTACTGTATGCAGAAAAGCCATATCATCTATCTCTAATCCCACAGCTGCCCCCAATTGATCGACAATATTCTGATCGGGAGTAGCAGCAGTTCCACCAACAGCTTCCTCACCTGTTGAGTCGGCTTGTTCCCAAGCAGCATCCACATCACCCCCAGATAATTTTGGACTGGTGGAAGTATACAGCCTCAACACCTGCATGAAAATGTAAGCGCCAAAACATCCTGGCACCTTGGGAATATCTGTATCCACGGTTATATTCTCCTGCGGCTGAGCCTGCAAAGAAGGCCGAGCGGCTGTATTTGTGGCAGCTTTTTTATCTGCTGAGTTAGTTATATAGGAATTACGCAAAGTGTCTAAATGTAGGGTCAATTCATGAATTG
>NZ_JACJUP010000711.1:0-3718 GCF_014748295.1 Planktothrix sp. FACHB-1355
ATCTGAAGGATGGCTCAAGCACCGCGTTCACGCTTCGTACCTACATCTTCATTTTGGTGCTAGTCCAGAAATTCCAGAGCGGTTTTTGCACCATTGTTCTGACTTTTTCGACTATTAGCCAACAGAGGTAGTCTAGCTAATCAGGTGCTATATGTCGTGCAGCACGCTATGGCCAGCTAAATCCTAAAGTAGGTAAGCCAATCATAACTAAGCGATCGTTCTAAAGCTTTACTTAGGGAGTCCAGCCAAACACAAAGCTATTGTGGTCTTTGCCATTGTAGGCGTAAGCGTCAAATTTAATATCATAATTATGTTCTATTGTCAAGAGTACTAAATAATTTTCAATATCTTTGTCTTGTGTTGATAGTAGCGATCGCCGAAATTATCAATCTCTGCCATTAGGCGCAAACTACTGCTATGCCTAAAGCAAGCGATCGAAAATAACCCTAAGCCTCAACTTCTGAGTAGCGTAGGGCTTGCGAGCGAAAAGACAAAATAAAGATAGCTATCCTTTTGATTTTTCCACGCTCCTATTCAACTTTATTTCTTAGCATAGACCCATTGTGTATTATTATATACAGATTTACTTTACATTAAAACTGTTCTTTTGGTAGAAAACAATCCTGTTCTTGCGGTAGAAATTTAGTAAAACTAAAGCAGTTACCTTGCTTATTAAGGACAACAATTTAAAAACATACCGATAACATGAGCGAAAAGATTAATTATGGCAACCGTTGCCACATAAATCAAGCGAATAAAAATCAGGAACTGTATTTCATAGCTGCTTTTGCGCTGCTCCAAGGTGAGCGAAAAAATTCCACTCGATATCCTAACAATTTTTTTGCGGAAAGGATAGGCTAAATACCGAGTATGCGTACAGCAGGCAGCAGCACAAAGATAATATTGTATGAAGAAGAAATTCAAGGAGAGATAAACAGATGTATATCTTTAAGCAAACCCACCAACCAAAAGTAAAACCGATGAGATCGCGCTTATCCCACCCAGCGCCATCTCCCCTTGCGGAACCTTTGATAAAGCACATAGAGCCAATCGAAACTCAGTCCAAAGAAAAAAACAGGTATAGTAGCGGACTAATCTCAAACAAATCAGGAGTAGAAATGCAGCATACCGATCCTGGGAAAAGCTTTCATCCTGATAATTTAGATTTGTCATTGGCCGAAACTTTAAATATTGCTGCGCCAAATGACGCAGTAAATGCTGGCGAGATTGCCGATTTTAATCGTTCAAATCGCGGTCGAATAGCGGTGTTTATTGATGGTTCTAATCTATTCTATGCAGCTTTAGAAATAGGTGTTGAAATTGACTATCTCAAACTACTTTGCTATTTAACCGATGGTTCTCCCCTGTTGCGCTGTTTCTTTTACACCGGAGTAGATCCCACAAACGAAAAGCAACATGGTTTTTTATATTGGATGCGTCGTCATGGCTATCGCCTGATCACCAAAGATATAATTCAACTCCCAGACGGCTCTAGAAAAGGTAACCTAGATGTAGAAATAGCTGTAGATATGGTTACTTTAGCAGATTATTACGATACTGCTATTTTAGTCAGCGGTGATGGCGATTTAGCCTATGCGGTGAATGCGGTTAGTTACCGGGGAGCAAGAGTGGAAGTGGTAGGGTTGCGCTCTATGACTAGCGAAAGCTTACTCAATGTTGCCGATCGTTACATCGATCTTGATACCATCAAAGAAGATATCCAAAAGTCTTCCGGAGGAGGGTACAACCATCGCTCTTTATCTGGTACTAAACTAACAGAGGCAATCAAAGATGAAACTAAGTCAAATGGTTTTGAGTAGGTTTTGATTTTAATAGCTATTGATGATTTCGCAAAAAATTGTTGAAAAAACATTTGGTGTAAGCTATGGGTAGAGGTTTTCAAGAATAGGAAACCTTTACCTTAACAAGCGCGTCATTCACTTTATTTTAAGCAGAATTGCTCCCTGTATTTACAGCGTAAAAATACAGGTTTTTGAGAAAAAAACGAAAAATTTATTTCGAGCTAAAGAATGACTTTATTTATATCTAAAGTATAAGTGGAAGCCAAAATAAATTTGTTACTTTTAATACAAAAAAAATTCAAGATGGCTTGATAAGCTATCTTATAGCATTAGCTTTGCCAACTAAAATTAGGCTTGTACTACTTTTGTACGCAGAGCCATATCTTCAGATAGAGGAATATGTCGAAACAGAATGATACATTTTAAATCAAATACCACCACAAGTGGTTATTGTTATCTTCAGCCCAGCGTAACGGCAAACATCTGTTTTGACAATGCGATCGGCTATTTACTAAGCGTTAGGTGCTTGGGCAGGCTAACGCCAATTACAAACTAGCGAGATTGCAACAATTTCAACTACTAATCGAGGCTTGGAATATGAATCAAGTTGTCAAGGTTGTCCATTATCCTGATGTTTCCGACAGCAATGTAGCTACTCAGTTTTATCGAGAAATTGAGGATATTGTTAAGGCAGGAGCCAGTATTGTTTTGCTCGATCTGAAGAATCTAACATCTATTACCGGCTCAGGGTTAATGGCTCTAGTCGAGGTTTTCAAATTGATTCGCTCTGCTGGGTGCAAGGTTTTCATTTGCTCTTTAAACGATCAAGTCAGGATTTTATTTGAACTTACTGGTTTGGATCGAGTTCTTG
Organism: Planktothrix sp. FACHB-1355; assembly: GCF_014748295.1. Classification (NCBI taxonomy): domain Bacteria; kingdom Bacillati; phylum Cyanobacteriota; class Cyanophyceae; order Oscillatoriales; family Microcoleaceae; genus Planktothrix; species Planktothrix sp. FACHB-1355. Next base: position 2,674 of record NZ_JACJUP010000711.1, read on the forward strand.
AAACTTTTTCTAGTTTGGATGAATTTTATAGCTCCATGCTGCAAAAAAAATAGTCTGTCGTTAATTTAGGGCCGACCCGCAGACTAATCTACTTTAGCATTGGCTGCCAAATAAACAAATATCAGTTGTCAAGCAGAAAAGTTGCAAAGTTAAGAATAACTAGCCGACTTTCTAACTTGACAACAACTTAAAAAGCATCTATTTACTAAGGAATCGGCACGCTTAATTTCAAATTGTAAATTTAGATTACGAGTGAAAAATTAAACATCTAAAATTTAACGCCTGAAATTACTCTATACCGATCGCAATTAGCAATTAGCTTAAGCCTGAGTGCTTGCAAAAAGCCGCAAATCGCAGACAAAGTTAGTGAGCGGACAGGATACGATCGGTTTCCCGGGCTGCATAGCTGGATCGGGCATAATAGTTTTATCGAGCTTTGCACCTGTGAGATTGGCATTGTCGAGATTTGCGCCGCGCAAGTCTGCCTCTGTTAAATCTGCACCGCTCAAATTTGCCCAACGTAAATCTGCTCCTGTCAAATTAGCTTGAGTTAAATTAGCTTCACCTATGCTCGCTCCCCACAGCTTTGCTTCACTTAAATTGGCTGCAAAAAGATTGGCTCCAATCAGTGATGCCTCTACCAACTTAGCTTTTCTGAGGTCGGCTTCGTTCAAATCTGCATCGCACAGAGAAGCAGCCCAGAGGTTGGCATTACATAACGTAGCTTTCCAGAGGGAAGCTCCACACAAGTTGCTCAGCATTAAGTTAGCTTCATTCAACTTTGCTTTAAATAAATTTGCTTCGCGCAAGTCTGCTTCGCGCAGGTAAGCTTGATACAAATCGGCATAACTTAAGTCCGCGTAATTCAGTAAAGCTTTATAAAGATTGGCTTCAGAGAAATTAACATTAATCAGTGTGGTTCCACTTAAGTTTGCTGCTTGAAAATAGAATCCCGTAAAGTCGCTAAGTAGTCGGACAAAAGTAATCGACACTGTATGAACTTTTGTTAAGGCACTTGCAGGAGTGCGATCGCTACCCACGGATA
>NZ_JACJUP010000712.1:0-3616 GCF_014748295.1 Planktothrix sp. FACHB-1355
GAGACTTTCTGCCAATCTCTTGACCCATACGAGCGAAACCTGACAAATATTTGGGAAACCTCTGCTTTAACTTTCCTAGAAAAACTTATCCCAGAGTCAGAACTTCCTATTTTAGCATCAGCGATAATTGCCGAAGATCGGCTTTCACCAGATCGGCGATCGCTATATCGTTTAATTTTGTCTCGCGTGCTTGAACTAACAGCACATTCCCAAACCGATGGGATATATAAAGCTCCTACTACACAAAAATCATCTCTACCATATCACGATGCTGTCAGGAAAGTTTGCGCTCAAATCCAAGATGATATAGATGTTATAGGAAATAGTTTTAAGTCAAGCGCAAAATTACATTTAATGAGTTCCGAAAAAATGCTGCCATTGGCAAATGAAAGCGTTTCTATCTGCATTACATCTCCACCTTATTTAAACAATTTCGATTTTGCAGAAATGACACGAATGCAGCTTTATTTCTGGCGTTACGCTAGCTCATGGAAAGAAATTACAGAACGAGTGCGACGCCGACTTATTGTTAATACAACTACTGCTCCCACTGACTTAAAACGCAATCAACATTTATTCTCGGAATCTTTATCTAAATGCTTTCGCTCTGAAATCCAACCACTTGTTGAGGCACTAAAGCAACAAAAGCAGCTAAGAAAGGGGAAAAAAGATTATTACTTGTTATTATATCCTTATTTTGCACAAATGCAGTCAGTTATCCGTGAATTGAAAAGGGTACTTCGACCTCAAAGCCCCGTCCATCTTGTTGTAGCAGATGCGGCTCTTTATGGAGTTCATATCCAAACTGATAAACTATTGGCACAACTTATGCAGGAAAATGGATTTCAGGTTTTGAAAATCGAAACCCTGCGAGCTAGAGGTAGCCGCTGGCTTCTCGAAAAACGACAGGGCACAGAAAAAGGTCTTGGGGAGTTTCACATTTATGCCAGAAGAATTTGATTTAGGTGCGGAAGTAAAAGAAAACAGGTTAGAAGAAGCAAACACAGGCACACTTTATGGTATCGCCAAAGAAGCCATGAAAGATTACGTGCAAGTTTACTTGGATTTAACTCGCAAAACTAGCGGTTTAGCAAATATACTGCCAGAACACGTTCAGGAATTTGCCCAGAAACTGGTTGTTCTTAGCGGTATCGACAGCGCGATCGATCCGCATTCTAGTAGTGCAGAACAAGTTGCACAGGAATGGCGACGCCGACAGGCTGTACCTTTTGATGTAGAATCTGCGATTACTAAAGGTGTATACATCCAGCTACGAAACCGAGTTGTAAATCTGTTAAACGAACTCGAACAAGCAACCAAAGGGTTTTTAGAATTTGACTTTGGTTATATTCAATCTCATCCCTATATGCTGCCGATTCTTCAGCGTCTTGCCAATATTTCTAGTAAGGCAGAACTAAAGAAACGGATTGGCAATGTTTCAGACAATGCAATTTCAGAATCAGCATCTAGAAAAATGTCCGCTTTGTTGAATCAACTCAAGCCAGGGCAAAATATGAGTCGCGGACAGATTTTGCAGAGTATTGAACCAACTCTGGAAGGCATTGTTCGCGACTTGGTAGGCAGAATTCTTCTTGAAAGCATCGTTGCCAATGCTCTTGATGATGCTAATGTGCCGTATAAGCTAGAGTCTGAATACAGCTATTTGGAAGGTGTTATTTATAACTTCCGAGCCGATTTCGCGATCCCAGACGAGATAACGCCGAAAGCTTTTATAGAGGTGAGAAAATCATCTTCAAGGCACGCATCGCTCTACGCCAAAGATAAAATGTTTTCAGCCATTAATTGGAAAGGTAAAAATCAGGATATGCTTGCGGTTATAGTGGTTGACGGCCCTTGGACAGCGGAAACCTTAAAGGTTATGGCAAAGGTGTTCGATTATGTTGTACCTCTTAACAGAGCATCCGATGTTGCAGAAGCAATTTCTGCATATATAGCAGGAGATAATTCGCAACTAAAATGGATCGTTGAATTTTCGATTCGTCCAGCTAATTGAGGAAGAAAAAAGGTCAACAATACGCTACGCTCGCTTCCCATAATAACGCTACCATTATTCTATTACTTTACAGGTAATTAAATGATCGATCGCCCCAAAATTTTCTCTTTCTTCTCAGGTTCCGGTTTTCTCGATCTCGGTTTTGAATTGAACGGTTTTGACATAGCTTATGTCAACGAAATTTATGCACCGTTTATGCAAGCATATCGTTATTCAAGGCAATGTCTTAACCTACACTCACCAGCATACGGATACCATGAGGGAGAAGCAGCAGATGTGACTAAACTAACCGAAGCCGAACAAGCGCAAAGACTCCAGCAACTAATTCAGGATGCACGCAAAAATACCGATATTATTGGCTTTATCGGTGGCCCTCCTTGTCCTGATTTTTCAGTTGGTGGCAAAAATCGCGGTGCGGAAGGAGACAATGGTAAGCTTTCTGCCGCTTATGTTGAATTGATTTGTCAACAAAAACCAGATTTCTTTTTATTTGAGAATGTCAAAGGACTGTGGAGAACCAAAAAACACCGTACTTTTTTTGAAAATCTTAAGGCTCGACTTAATCAATTTGGATATATATTAGTAGAACGTCTAATTAATGCGATCGAATACGGCGTCCCCCAGGATAGAGACAGAATTATCCTGATTGGTTTTCATACCAACTTAATCAAAAATATCGGCATTAAAGTTAATTATAACCAAAAGCTACTTCCCGAAACAGCTTTTCCTTGGACAAAACATATTTTGTATCCCAGACAGCAAGCTTTCGCATATCCTTGGCCTTCCACTGCGCCATTTAGGGAAGATTTTATATTGCCTTGTCCTGATGGTATACCACAACAGCTAACAGCAGAATATTGGTTTGAAAAAAACGATGTCCTCAATCATCCGAACGGACAACATTATTTTAAACCCAAAGCAGGTCTGAAAAGATTTGCTTCCGTCGATGAAGGAGATGATTCCAAAAAATCTTATAAGCGTCTTCATCGATGGCGCTACTCGCCAACAGCCTGCTACGGAAATAACGAAGTACATTTACATCCATATAAAGTTCGCCGACTTACAGTAGCTGAAGCACTCGCGATTCAATCTTTGCCAAAAAACTTTGTTCTGCCATCAAATATGTCACTTACTAATATGTTTAAAACAATCGGGAATGGTGTTCCCTACCTAGCATCAAAAGGTATTGCCGAAACAATTATTGACTTTTTACAAATAAGCGATCGCATATCGTGTCATACCCATCTCGCACTTGCTAAACTTGATGGCGATCGCACATTTACCCCATCCCTAACCAGTTCGCCATAACACTTCCACATCAAAAGTCAACCATAGGAACTAAGAAAGTTCGATAATATTATACATGAACTCCAATCTATACCTATTTATCGAAAACCTCGTTTTCTTCCTACTTGCCACAGCTTTTACAGTAGTGGTAGGTTGGGCGTGGAGACACTTAAAACCCTTCACCCTTCCCCAACCTCTACCTGGGTGGTATAAAATCTGGTTCGGTACGATACAGATAGTCGGAATCGTAATACCCCTGCTGGCAATGTTTCTGTGGGGCGTTTGGTGGCGTTACAGCAGCGTATTAACTGTACT
>NZ_JACJUP010000713.1:0-3713 GCF_014748295.1 Planktothrix sp. FACHB-1355
GGGAAGAGGGAAAAGGGGGAAAGGGGGAAAGGGGAAAGGGAGAGGGAGAGGGAGAGGGAAGAATTTTGACTTTTGACTTTTAGATTGCCCGTGCCTAACCCACCCTACGATTAGATAAGTTTTTAGCTGTAGACACGTTTTATGAAACGTCTCTACAATAGACATCTCCAAAAATTCTTGTGGGGTAGGCATCCTGCCTGCCTTTGAGATTATTTTCTGGAAATGTCTAATGTTTATCCCAATTTTCACAACCAAAAGAACGATCGAACAACAGAAACAAAATTATGCGATCGTCACTTCCGGCGACAAATAAACATCCTGAATTGCGTTAAACAACTTCACGCCTTCCTCAAACGGACGTTGGAAAGTTTTGCGACCCGAAATTAATCCCGAACCGCCAGCGCGTTTGTTAATCACCGCCGTGCGAACTGCTTCGGCAAAATCGTTTTTACCGGCTGCACCGCCAGAATTAATCAATCCAGCACGACCGCAATAACAATTCAAAACTTGATAGCGGGTGAGATCGATCGGGTGGTCTGTCGTTAAATCGCGATAAACAAGATCGTGCGTCATGCCATATTTCTTGCCGATAGCTTTGGAGACAGCGCCGTAACCGTTATTATTTTCGGGCAGCTTTTGTTTGATGATATCAGCTTCGATCGTCACACCCAAGTGATTTGCTTGACCGGTCAGATCTGCCGCGAGATGGTAATCTTTATCTTGCTTAAATGCAGGGTTTCGCAAATAGCACCAGAGAATAGTTGCCAAACCGTATTCGTGGGCGAAGGCAAAAGCTTGACTGACTTCTTGGATTTGGCGAGTCGATTCCTCCGAACCGAAGTAAATTGTAGCACCGACGGCTACTGCTCCCAAATTCCAAGCTTGTTCGATCGAAGCGAACATGATTTGGTCATATTTATTGGGAGCGGTGAGCAGTTCGTTGTGATTCAGCTTGACAATAAAGGGTATTTTGTGGGCATATTTGCGCGAAACCATGCCCAAAACGCCCAGTGTGGTAGCAACGGCATTGCAACCTGCCGCAATTGCCAATTTGACAATGTTTTCCGGGTCAAAATAAATTGGGTTGGGTGCAAAGGAAGCGCCGGCAGAGTGTTCGATACCTTGGTCTACTGGCAGGATGGAGAGATAACCCGTGTTGGCGAGGCGTCCGGTAGAATAAAGCTGTTGCAAGCTACGCAAGACTTGCGGATTGCGATCGCTCTGTGCAAAAATTCGTTCTATCCAGTCTGGCCCCGGTAGATGTAATAAATCTTTAGAAACTTTTGCTTGATAACTGAGGAGGTCTTCTGCTTCTTGACCCAGTAATGATTCCAGAGATCTGGGTATAGATAGCGTTGCAGTCATAGCAGTTTTCCTCAAAACTTCTATTTCCCATTTTGGCAGTACTCTCGCTCAGGTTGTGTCTCTCCAAAAGCAGACTGTCACCCAATTTTGGATTTGGGATTTGGGATTTTGGATTGATTGGGCCTTGAATATTGTAGAGACGTTTCATGAAATGGCTCTACAATATTCGTCAAAATTTCTTGATGATTCCCATTGAAATGGGTGGCTGGAAACCGCTTTTTTTCGGTTATATCATGTCCGGTAGCATCGGTTGCATAAAAAAATGTGTTCTTATCTGCGTTAATCTGCGTTAATCTGCCTACATCTGCGGTAAAAATTTAACCCATAATTCCCACAGATAACATGAGAGCATCAGTCTTAGACTACCGATGCAACCGAACACAATATCACTTCTTTTTCTTCGCCTCTTCGCGGTGCAATTTTTTTATGATTTTTGAATATACCGACGCTTTCGTTACCTTGGCTGCTGTTGATATCGAAACACTGATAAATTTTTATACTCAAATGCTCGGTCAGCAACCCAAACCCCACATACCTAATGTTTATGCTGAATTTCATCTGCCGGGGTTGCGTTTGGGAATATTTAAACCTAGAAATAGCGAGCGGGAAGAATTTAACAATTCATCGCAAAGTGGGATGAGTTTGTGTTTGGAAGTAAGCAGCTTAGAGGATGCGATCGCGCATTTTACAGCTTTGGGTTACCCGCCTCCGGGACAAATTATTTCCGCCTCTCACGGCAGAGAAATTTATGCTTACGATCCGGCTGGCAATCGCCTGATTCTGCACGAATCTAAAAATGGGGGATGATGCTAACACCCATGAAAAAATCTAGAAAAAAGTAAAAACTAAAAATTAAACCCAGGACGGCGAGGGATTGCAGCAAAATATGATTTGTCGAAGGTGCGATCGCCTCTCCCACTAAAATCGATGTAGAAGAACCGACTACATAGCTTAAGCTTAACACCAAGAAAGGCCATTCATTTGTAATTCCCCAAAGTGCAAGGGTTACCATTGCCAGCGCCAACATGATTAGCTCAACAAATCGAGGCGGATTGTACTCGCTGGAAACTATTAAGATATTCCACCAAAATTGCCAAGGTCTCATATTAATTTAGTCTCGCTCCGTTGTCACTTGTCAGTAGGAAATTTGAAATTAGAGATTTTGGATTGAGATTGAATCTAAAATCTAAAATCCAAAATCTAAAATTGTTTAGGGAGCGTCATACAGACAGATTAAAACTATCGGAAAAACTTTCATATCTGACGCACCCTACAAAATGCTACCTAACCTTCTTTTACTTCGATCCCAAATACGCGGTTAAAGGCTTTTTCCACCTTGTAGCCAGAATCGATCGACTCTAGCGGGTCTTTACGAAGTCGGTGACGCAAACACAAAGTAATCACCCGACGGATATCGTCTACTTGCACTTGGGTTCGACCTTCAAAAGCAGTTATGGCTTTAGCGGCTCGATTGGTTACGATATCGCCGCGCAAGCCATCTACATCAAGTTCAGCACAAACTTCGGAAATTTTCACCCGCAGATCGTAATCGATTACCACCGAAGGCAGTATTTCTTGCGCTACTTCCAACTGTTTTTGGATAGCTTCTTGCGGTTCTTTGTATTTTTCGATGAATTCTGGCGGGTTTTGATCGAATTCGGCTCTTTGTTCCACGATTCGCACGCGCAGAGCCGGTTCTTTGACTGTACGGATTTCCGCGTGCATCCCGAAGCGATCGAGCAGCTGGGGACGCAATTCTCCTTCTTCGGGGTTTCCAGAACCAACCAGAACAAAACGAGCGGGGTGACGAATGGAAATACCCTCGCGTTCTACCGTATTCCAACCGGAAGCAGCGGAGTCCAGTAACACATCTACCAAGTGGTCGTCGAGCAAGTTGACTTCATCAACGTAGAGGATACCGCGATTTGCTTTTGCCAGCAGTCCCGGTTCAAATGCTTTCACGCCAAGAGAAAGTGCTTTTTCAATATCGATCGTGCCGCAAACCCGGTCTTCTGTCGCACCCAAGGGTAAGTCAACCATCGATACTTTTTTCTTTACTGTAGGAATTTCCTCTCCGCGAGTCAGCCGATCGCGCACCACATCGCTCATCAGGTCAGGATCGCTGGGATCGCTGTTGAATGGGTCATCGGCAACTACATCGATTTCGGGCAGAAGGTCAGCCAAAGCGCGGATCGTGGTAGATTTACCCGTACCGCGATCGCCCATAATCATCACACCGCCAATCTTCGGATCGATGACATTCAACAGCAGCGCCAGTTTCATTTCCTCCTGGCCAACAATAGCCGTAAAGGGAAAAACAACACGGCGGGCCGCCGATTTGACAAAGA
>NZ_JACJUP010000714.1:0-3712 GCF_014748295.1 Planktothrix sp. FACHB-1355
GAGGCATGTGGGGGCCGGCGGAGGCCAAGCGGCTGACGCTGGCGGACGGTTCGGACGTACTCTCAAATTCCCCCAATTATCTACAATTAGCTAGATGTCAACAGCAGCCGATTGTGCGACATTTCTTAAACACAGACAACAAAGTGTAACAATTATGGGACTTTTAGACCAAATTTTGAATGCAGTAAACAGTTCCGACCAGCAAGGCTCTACAGGTCAGATTGCTAGCATTCTCAGTACCGTGCAGCAGCTGGGTGATAGCTACGGTGCCGACCCCTCAACCGTACAAACCGCCTTGTCCGTTGTCGGAAACCACGTTCGTTCTGCCTTACAGCAAAAGCAAGCTAATGAAGGTTTTGAGCAAGCGCAGGGTCTTGTAAATCAATATAGCGGCACATATCCCAACCCCCAAGCTGTCGATGCTATCTTCGGTTTTAACCAAGTGCAGCAAGTTGTGCAGGCAGTTGCACAAAGAACGGGGTTGGATGCCGGTATGATTCAACAAATGTTGCCGATATTAGTTCCCCTAGTCCTGAATTTCCTGCAAACTGGGACTACTTCTCAACAGCAGGGATCTAATCCGGTGCTTAATACCTTTTTGGATACTGACGGAGATGGTGATGTCGATATCGCCGATGCTATGCGGATGGCGGGTCGCTACCTGAGTTAGTAGTTGTTTTATCGAAAATTTTGGGTTCAAAACCCCGTCCTTCTAGGACGGCTTTTGATACAATACTAAGAGGTCGTGTACCCTTGAGAACGATGAGGAAACAGGTTTAACGTCCTACTCCGCGATCTCAAAATTCCTAACAGTCAATGGTATAAAAATCCAAACTGTAAGGACGAAAAAAGAAATCAAATAGGGTAGGGCATACCCGAATTTACGCTTGGGGAGTAGTCCATAAGAGTGCTTGCTGTAAAAGGTGTAGTCGGACTAGACATGAAACTGTAAGACCAAAGCTAAGTTTACTTAGTGGCGGCAGGATTCAACCCAAGAATCTTCGTACCTTTAGGTCGAGGAGTGTCAAACTCGGAAATCTAGGATTTAAAATAATTTTGGTAAGCCAGCCAAACTTGGCGGATGAAATCCTGGAGATGTTGATGCGCCAGCTGAGTGTTATGTGTTTGAGTTTTTGATGTCTGTAGGTGTGTAAAAAGCGGTATGACCTCAACATCAAGGGCTGGACGAAATAAGATGGAAGGCCAAACCAGATCTGCACCTTGACGCAGGTCATACAATGTGTATTGCTCTGAGCCTGCATTCTCATAACACACAGGTATGGCGATCATCAAGGGACGTACCCAGCACATCTGACGGGATTCAATAATTTGAATGACTTCTGCGTAGAGGCGGGTAGCCTGATGCTCTAAACAGACTATTTGACTAGGCTGAAAGTTGACAGCAGAAATCATTACTGCTTGCTGCTCTAAAAGCTGCTCTGAAAAACTTACCTGAATTAAGTTTAACCAAATTTTGCTCTATAGTTTTAGTAGCGGTGCCTGGGTTGGGTGAATAGCCGATCGCCCAGATCGGAATCCCGCACCACTACCTGAACACCCAGGCTGTCTTGTCAGTTGGCTGGGCGATGGAGTTCTGGAAAAAATTCCTATCTGGGTGACTAGAACTGAAATTGGATGATATAAATAAGTATTAAGGACTATAAAGGGATAACCATAATAGTGCTTTTTGTTACTCAGCACTGAGAAACAGCCGCAAAGTGGGCAGCAAGATAAACTGAGCAAAAACTCAAAAAATTGAGTTTTTGGGACAAATTCTTGGTTTGAGTGGCCAAAGCAAACGGTTACAGCATTTAAAATGCAATTCCTAAATCTTACGGAGATCGGGCTGTTGTGTAACAAATTTGGATGAGTAGGTTAATGTTATCGAAGTTACAGGGAGGATAGAGCAGTGTCTGTCGAGACCCTTGAAAAACGTTCAACGTCTCGTAAACTTGCGCCTCGCTATCGGGTGCTACTGCATAACGATGACTTCAATCCAATGGAGTATGTTGTGCAGGTATTGTTGACAACGGTGCCAAATCTCACGCAACCTCAAGCTGTCAGCATTATGATGGAAGCTCATAATAGTGGGATTGCGTTGGTGATTACCTGCGCTCAAGAACACGCAGAGTTTTACTGCGAAACTCTGAAAAATCATGGCTTGACCAGTACTGTTGAACCTGAAGAGTAGCTAAAAATAGGGGTTATTTGAAACCAATTAAATTCGATCGCGTAGCTAGCTACCCTGCCCCTATTCGCCTAGCTATATTTTTGGTAATTTTATTGCTGCTATGGTTGCCGATCGCAGCACCGATTAATTTTATAGTTATGGACAGAAACTCAGCTACAATCCTGACAATGGGATTGTTATTTGTGGAGTTTTTGTTGCTGCTGAGAATTTGGGGTAAAAAAGTCTATCGGCAATCCCATTTGCTGAAAAACTATGGTTTGGTAAGCACACAGCAAAATCTCTTAGATTTGTTAAAGGGGCTGGATATTGCTTTGGTTTTTACCCTTGGTTTGTTTGCGATCGAGGGTATTTTTGGTTTGGTTATTTGGCAGAATTCAGAACAGTTACCCAGAACAATTTTAGAAGGCTTAATTAGCGCTTTAGGGGTGGGTTTTGCGGAAGAATTAGTATTTCGCGGTTGGTTGTTAGATGAATTGCAGCGAGATTATCGCCCCAATACCGCTCTCTGGGTAAATGCAATTATATTTGCCAGCCTCCACTTTTTGAAGCCATTTAATGAGATGATTCGCACCTTACCTACATTTCCAGCATTGTTGCTCTTGGGGTTAACTTTAGTGTGGGCGAAGCGCGGAAGTAAAGGTAAACTGGGATTGTCGATCGGTCTTCACGCTGGCTTAGTTTGGGGATATTACATTATTAATGTAGGGCAATTGGTGAATTTTTCCGATCGAGTTCCTGAATGGGTGACGGGAATCGACAAAAATCCTTTAGCTGGAGTGATGGGATTGATATTTTTGGGTATTTTGGCATTTTGGATGAGAAAGAGGGCGAAGGGTATAGAAAGCGATCGAATTTTTCCAAAATAAGTTTAATCACGACAATTTTTGTAACTCTTCTCGAAGGACACGACGCAGAGTATCTTCCAAAGGTTCTTTGCGCTGCTGAATATATTCGCGTAAGGCGTTGTTAATTAGCGTTTGGTAATTACCTCCTCCCGCTGCGTTGACTTCCGCACGAAACCAGGCCAGAATGTCATCATCAAGGCGAATTGTGATGCGTGTTTTGCCTGGTGGCGTTGAGTCGATAGCTCCTGGTTTTCCCTGAGTGAAATCGTATTCTTCCTTCATTTGTTCAAATAGCGTGGGTCAATTGTGTTAAAATTGGGTGACCTTTAGTATAGATAGAAAAAACAGATGAACTGGAGAGAATATATCCATTCTAATCCAAATATTCTGGTAGGTAAACCAGTTGTGAAAGGAACTAGGTTATCAGTGGAGTTTCTGTTAGGTTTATTTGCAGTTGGATGGACAGAAGCACAAGTTTTGGATAATTATCCTTCTTTAACTTCTGAAGCATTGAAAGCAGTATTTGCTTTTGCGGCTGAATGTATGCGCGAGGAATCTTTCTTCACAATTCCATTGATGGCTGAGGCTGAGTAATGCGGTTTTTGGCTAATGAGAACTTCCCTCGTAGCAGCGTAAGGTATTTACGTGATGCTGCTTACGATGTGGCTTACGGTAC
>NZ_JACJUP010000715.1:0-3708 GCF_014748295.1 Planktothrix sp. FACHB-1355
CCACTGAGTAATTGATAAAGCGCGAATTCTTTCTTCCGTGGTAGGTTCGAGTTCTCCTACCCGCCGCCGAACTAGGCGCAAAATTATTGACGTTTCGCGTTGTAAAGCTTGTTGCAAACCTTGCTGGAAACCTCGCTGGAAACCTCGCTGTACGCCTTTTTCAAAAATTTCTTGGTAAAACGAAGATTCTTCCATATATCTTCCCGAAATAAATGAAAGGGTAACACCCCATATAAATTATCAAAAGGGGTGTTTATTCCCTAACATTTTGCCTAATTCAGATTATCTAACCAAGCAATTAAATCTGCTGGTGATGAAAAATCCAACAATGCTTCCGCCAAGCTCTCCAACTGAAAAAGCGATAAAGCACGGAGTCTTTCTTCCGTGGTAGGTGCGATTTCTCCCACCCGCCGCATCAACTGGCGCAGAGTTTGTAAGAATGCCTGCTGTTTTTGTCCTTGTTCTATACCTTGTTGCAAACCTTGCTGCAAGCCTTGTTGCAAACCTTGTTGCAAACCTTGTTGCAAACCTCGCTGCAAACCTCTTTGCTCTCCTTTTTCCACAATTTCTTGATAAAACAAAGATTCTTGCATATTATCCTCCCGAAATAACTGACGAATCAAATTTGGTTTGTGCAGTAAACCCGCCATTACTGCGGTACAAGCTAATATTTCTCTTCGCTGTGCGGGGTCTTCTATTAATTCTATCCTTCCGGCTACTTCCTCTAACAATGCTCTCGGTGAGTCGCTGCGAGTTAGAGGTGCTAGGGGTAGCAAGGCGGGTTCTGCTAAAAAAGGTGCGGGGTCTTCTTCCCATAACCGAATTACTCGATAGGAATGTACCGTGTTTCCTACTTGAAATCGGTCTGTCAAAACCTGGGGTGAGTCAATTCGTTTCAAGAAAATTACTACTTGTTCTATTCTACACCTATATTTTTCATAAAGGCGAAGCCAATATTTGAGCATCCGCTCTGGAATTGGTGGTTCTGAATAGGGTAGTCTTTCAAACTCAAGGTGCAAAATGGTGTTACCTAACCGCAGTAAGATTAAGGAATCGGCTCTGATTGGTTCGGCTGGTAATTCGGTTTTGAGGATTTCTACGGTTGTGAATTCCTCAAAAGGTAGTAACCAACGCACGAAACTGGCTGGGTTTTGAGAGGCGATGTATTTGCAGGTGTTGTCGTAGGTCACGCGATTTTGGATTTTGGATTTTGGATTAGCTCCGCCTTGAAATGACGGAAGCTCTAATTTGGAAAATTTTTTTGATAGTTCCCCTTAGCATATAATAAGGTGGGCATTGCCCACCCTACTTTTAACTCAGTTTTAAGGCACTTACTGGTACTTCATCCCAAGAATTAACTGTCCGCAAGCGAGCGACCCAACCTTCCGATTTCTGAATTTCTGTTAAATTATTCTCGAAAGATTCGTGGCAATCTTTTGCTTGTTGCTCATCACAAGTAGCAATACAAGAATAAATCAGACCGGAGGGATCGATTTGTTCGTTCACCCAAATAATCATGAAACTTTCCTCCTCGACTTTCAAAAGCAAGCTCAAAATACTATTATTGATGAATTGCTGACCAGTTAAGTCGCTCCTTTTGCTGCTAAATTGGTGAGAGAATCGCCTGTAACGCGACAAATGCGCCAGTCTGGTAGGACAGCAGCACCCATAAGCTGATAAAATGCGATCGCAGGTTCGTTCCAATCCAAAACAGCCCACTCCATCCTTCCGCAACCGCGAGAAACTGCTAACTTAGCAACATGGGTAAGCAACGCCTTACCGATACCGCGTCCCCGATATTCCGGTAAAACGAATAAATCTTCCAAATAAATCCCCGGTTTCGTTAAAAATGTGGAATAGTTATGAAAAAACAGGGCAAAGCCAACATTTTCTCCACCTAACTCTGCCAGAATAGCTTCTACGTAAGGTCGCTCACCAAATAAATGGGATTCCAGAGATTCGATATTACCCACAACGGCGTGAGATAGCTTTTCGTATTCCGCAAGCGCTTTAATTAGATGAAACAGAGTTGGGACATCTGCTGGCGTAGCCGATCGCACTATTAATTCAGAAATCATCGAGCGCTTTTAAACCTTAAATAATTGTCATTCATTTTAGCGAACTAGGTGTACTTATTTTGATAACTACAATCAATCTCTGTATTTGGTAACAATTGAGCTAATTTTGCCGTTTCAGATGCTGACAGACAATTACGAGATAGGTTCAAACTTTTCAGGTTTTTCATTTGTCCTAGCGTTTTGGGTATGTGGCGAATACGGTTTCCGTACAGATTGAGATTTTCTAATTGAGAAAGTTGACATATATTTGCTGGTATTTTTGTAATACTCGCGCAACTAACTGTTAAATATTTCAAATTTTTTAATTGCATTATTCCAGGCGAAAGTTCTTGCCATGTGTAACATCCTATTTTTAGAGATTGCAGAGAATTCGCTAGCTTGGCGATATCCGGCGGTATGACTATGTTTCTGTTAGTATCAAATTCCAAATACTCCAAGTTCGGTAACTCGCAAAAAGCCGATGGCAAACTTACAGGTTCTTCGTAGTTGTGATGATCGGCTTGGTAATATTTGTAAGTAACTCGTTTGAGATTTCGTAAATTTTTGAAACTAGATGTTACGGTGTCAAGCCCAGTATCAGTTGCCAGTAATAACTCTTCCAATGCAGAAAGTTGACCGATTTCAGGGGGAAGTTCGGCAATATTGCTGGCAGTGATGTACAATTTTTTCAAGCTGGTTAAACGGCAAAGCGAAACCGGAAAATTTCTTAAGTTTTCATTCCCTAAACATAGTTCTTCCAGTAAAGTTAGTTCGCCAATGCGATCGCATATTTCTGCCAAGGGATTCTCCCGCAGATCTAACGTGCGAAGTTGAGTCAGATTGCAGATCGCATCTGGGATACGATCGAAATAATTTCCTACTAAATACAACTCTTGCAAATTAGACAGCCGACCGAACTCTTCTGGCAAAGCCTTCAGGTTATTATAATTAAGATTTACACTTTCTAATTGAGTAAGTTCGCCAATTTCTGGCGGTAAGGTATCGATGCGATCGCTATACAATGATAAGTATTTAGTTTCTTGCGGATTTTGAAGCGCCTCTTGAAAAGCTTTCACCTGACTGGCGCTGCGATTGCGCCGGAAATCGAGCATTTTACGCAGTGTATTTCTGCCAAGCGCTTCATAAGCCAAATCGAGCAACTCGCAAGTAATATCCGAAAATTCATGATAAATCCACAGATCTTTACCGAGTTTGAGTGCTGTCCCCGGATATCCTTCCTGCAACGCTTGGAGAGCTTCTTTTCTGTATTCTGCTACTTCCCATTCCGAGGGTTTGTAATTCCAAATTTGGAATTTATCTTCTCCACCCAAAGGTCTATATAAATGAACGGGTACGACAATACCCATATAATCTCTCGTCTTGGCAATGATGGCGCGTTGCACATAATATTTTTCTGTATAGGCTGCACCCATTTCGGGTCTGTCTGCTGTATCGTATCGCCGTAAAATTTCCCTGATTTCATCCAGTTTTTTTAGCCCAGCTTCGTTTTCTTCTCGGTAATCTGAATAATTAGCAAATTCTTCTAAAGTACCATCGTAAAATTGCTCTAAATGATACCTAACTGTTTCAAATAAATTATTGCCGCTAACATTTATTTCAAAAGCATCTCTGGCATAGTAATAAGCTACTT
>NZ_JACJUP010000716.1:0-3667 GCF_014748295.1 Planktothrix sp. FACHB-1355
TTTCTCCCCCACTCCCCCCTAATGCAATACATATTCTTTGAGCGGGAAGGGAGTAACCGCGTTCCTGCTTCAACTGCTGGGAGTGGCAGAGTAAGCTCAACACATCGACTATTTTACTGCTTTTACTGCCAGGATTGGGGTGCGATCGCTCACGGTTGAATTAAGTGCCGATCGTGCAACCCACTTAATTTTCTCATTTCTTCTTGCGTTCTGACTGCCACTTGTAACGTTTCATTAAGCAATCGTGCATACTCGCTATTTGGATCGCTGACTCGCAATTGCAACAAAGTGGCTACATTACTTATCGATAATTCATCTTCTGTATCGACATAATCTTTATTTTTTCTGAACTTTCTCTCGATTGTAAAAGCTCTTACCAAATCGTATCTTGCCAGTTCCATCGCTTCAACTACTTTCTGCCTATCCCTTAAATTTAAGTTTTGTTTATTTTCGTCTTCCCGATTGTCGATCGCACGCATATCCCCAACAACTTGATTGTAATTTTCTGCTTGTTTGACCAAGCTCCCTACAAATGGGGTAACATACTTTTGGAGCCAATACCATCGCACTGTCAGGCTAGTTATAACTGCTGCCAATACAATTATAATATTGCTCAGCCAACCTGGAATAATGGGGATAATGCGCTCAAAAATCAGTACAGATAAAGTACCTACAATATACACGGAGAATAACCATAACACTATCAGTAGCGTCAGTTCTTTTCTGGGTGCTTCTAACTTGGCAGACAAAATTCCATTCACAAGATTCAAGAAATAATCTTTGACGGTAAAAGCTGTTCCTCCTAGCAAGACATCATCCTTATCTAAACCAGTCAAAGCTTTTAAGTCGTTATTAGTTATCTCAAAGTCACGAACACTGGATTTCATAGCTGTAGACTCCCATATGCAAGCAAAAGCCAGGGTGTGAGAGGGGGAGATGAATAATATTACATCCAGTTTAATACATTAACTCAATGCTAGGATTCGATCGGCATTGTCTGTGGGGATGCGAACGCACTTGATTGTAGAGTTTGGTTTGGGCAGATCGTTCCCTTTAACCATTAGACATCTGCAAAAATTCTTGTCGGGTAGGCATCCTGCCTGCCGAGATTCTTTTGGAGGAGATGTTTATTGTAGTGGGGGGAAGGGAATGAGGGATAGAATGGATGCGATCGCACCTCCTCAACCCATTTTATCTGGTTGTTGCTACTTGCTAGCTCTTCCAACCATTAACTGTATAAAAAAGAGCGGCAAAAAAGAGCGGCTATTGCAAATATCATTTCTCCTTCAGAAGCGCTACCCTTTTGCAAAATTGTGAACGATCGATTCACGCATGACAATCAGTGGATGCTTGAAACCCGCCACTGATTTAGACCACTAATTCATAGAATCAGTGGGAGCCTGTACGCCGAATTATTTAATTGACGCATCAGTTCTCTTTTTAATGCAAGCATTTTGAATTTTGAATTTTGAATTTTGAATTCAAAAAATGGTCATCTCCTGGCTGTTTTGGGCAGGCCATAGGAAAAGCTCATTCCCATACAGCCGAGCCCGATCGCCTAGACTTCTAAGTTACTTTTTCCAAGTTTGCGCGTTTGCATTGTTAGCCGTTCGAGGTAGAACCTCGGTTATTCAGATTTCAGGGATGCCATATCAATTACGAAGCGGTATTTCACATCAGACTTGAGCAGTCGCTCGTAGGCATCGTTGACCTTCTGAATGGGGATGACTTCAACATCGGCGGTAATGTTATGCTGGCCGCAAAAATCCAGCATTTCCTGAGTTTCGGCGATGCCGCCGATGTTTGAGCCGGAAAGACTGCGACGACCCATGATGAGGCTGAATGCCGAAACTTCCAGAGGCTTTTCTGGTGCGCCGACAAGAGTGATGTTGCCGTCGCGGGTGAGCAGGTTAAGATAAGCATCGATGTCGTGCTTAGCAGAGACGGTATCGAGGATGAAATCGAAACTGCCAGCGTGCTTTTGCATCTCGTCGGTGTTGCGGGAGACGACCACTTCGTCGGCTCCCAGGCGGAGCGCGTCTTCCTTCTTGTCAGGTGAAGTAGTGAAGACAACGACGTGGGCTCCGAACGCACGAGCGAACTTCACGCCCATGTGTCCCAGTCCGCCCAGACCGACCACGCCAACTTTCTTGCCCTTGGTGACACCCCAGTGGCGGATGGGTGAATAGGTTGTAATTCCGGCGCACAGGAGTGGGGCGGTTCCAGCGAGATCGAGGTGGTCGGGGACGCGCAGAACGAAGCGTTCATCGACGACGATGCTATCGGAGTAGCCACCGTATGTAACGCCTCCCAGGTGCTTGTCTGGAGAGTTGTAGGTAAGGGTTAGGTTTGGACAGAACTGCTCAAAGCCAGCTTTACACTGGGGGCAGGTTCCATCCGATTCGACCATACAGCCGATCGCCGCCTTGTCGCCAGGTTTGTACTTGGTAACTGCCGAGCCGACTTTGGTGACGCGACCGACCATCTCGTGACCGGGAACGATCGGGTAGACAGTGGGCATGGCGCTGCTCCACTCGTTACGCACTGAATGGAGGTCGGAGTGGCAGATGCCGCAGAAGAGGATTTCGATCTGTACGTCGTATTCGGTGGGATCTCGCCTGGGGATCGTATCGGAGGCTAGGGGTGATGTCGCACTGGCAGCAGAGTAAGCCTTGGCGTTATACATAGATTGATGCTCCTAGATGTCTATTTTCTTAATTCCTTCGCTTGATGCCATTTTGGTGGCTATCCCAATGGTAGAGATTGAGCGTTTATCCCTGCTCTATCGGTAGGGATGGAAATTTTTTAACACGCAAGGTTAGCTTTGACACCATTTTGGTTGTCAGTCGGCGAATCTCTTGCTCGATCGACTCTTGAAAAAAAATCCAGAATCCCGATCGGAAACTGGAATCATTTTTCATTGCTTTAGCTTCGTATTATCGATTAACCTTTACGGGAAAGCAATCATACAGAGCTACCAAAGTCGATCGCATTCACAACCTGTCCGGAACCAAGCGTGACAGCGTGGCTACCGAGTTGGGGTAAATCGAACATTCGCACGCCGGAAGGCGTTGACATAAACAGGTACTTTCCATCATCGCTAACTGACATTAACCCACTGCCAAAATTCCAACCAAAAGAATCGTCGCCATTAATATTTTCTCCGATGTTGAGGGTATATAACTGATTCCAGCTATTAGTATCAAAAGCCACAATTCGATCGGTACTAACGTTAGCAGCGTAGAGGATATCCCGCTTGGAATCGAACACCATCCCACCTTCATATCCTGTCAGCGTTTTAACAGGATTCAAGCTTTTATCGCGGATAACTATGTCGCTGGGATAAGACTCCAATGCAATCAGCGAACCATCGCGATTTAGTGAGGACAAAGCATTACTGTGGAAAGTATTTGTTTCACCTTTACTGGGAAATTGGTCAGCCTTAATCGTACCCACACCTCGATCGTCCAAAATGTTGGCGTTAGTTGCATTGCTCAAATTGAGATTAAATTTTTCTTGTCCTTCCCCATTCGGATCGTAGGTAAATATGGGGCCGCTGGATATATTCGATTCTGTTAAAAAGAAGAAACTGCGATCGGCACTGCGAGAAATGTGCGTGCGTTGCCTGACTTCGCCAAACCCCGATCCGGGCGCATCTGTTCTGATC
>NZ_JACJUP010000717.1:0-3703 GCF_014748295.1 Planktothrix sp. FACHB-1355
GCCAATTGCAAAGCTAATAACTGTTTGTGCAAATTCTCTTTATCATCCACTTCAGCACTAGCACGCTCTAAAAGTTGTTCTCCTATCCACACAACGCCGCTTAGTGGGCCAGTAACGGGAAAAGTTAATAGTTTCAGCAACATAAGATTGGTTCCCCTTACGAAAGCTGCGCGAATGTATAAGGCGCAGTAAAATTGTTGTAGCGAATTCGCAGACGATCGCCAAATTTGAGATCGATCGCTTCTACTTTTTCGCCAAACTGAGATTCACTATCCCAAGGAATCAAATAAGCCGCATTATAAATCATTTCTTCTGTCATTGTATCGCTTTCTATCACTTCTTCTGCTAAAGCATTCAATTCATCTCGAAAAAGATCGATTACTTCTTCCTTGCGAGCTTGCAGACCGCTTTCAATCATCTGACCGATTTCGATTACTCCATCCATACTCATCGCTCTACCTTCCATCGCATCGCGCTTTTCTTTCAAGGTAGGATTTGATGCCAGTAACGCTTGTATCTCTGAATTATTATTCCAAAGTACCTTGACGCTAACCTCGCGACGTCCGTCCAATTTATCGAATAACTCTAGCAGTTTTTCCTTGTACGGAATAGTCAATTGTTCGCTTACCGTTTCCCAAGTTTTGATCGCCAATCCAAAGCGAAGGGGGATAAGCGTGCGGAATCCCTCCTTCATGGCATCTTCTAAGACTTTTTCATGGCACAATAGATTGCGTCGAGAAGTGAGATATTTTTCTTGTTTTGCTTCCGAGTACAAAAAATTAAAAATGTCAATCTTATGGCTGTAAACTTGTAGTTTGTCCATTCCTTCTAGCTTTATACTTTCCGGAAGTGGTTCTGTTAAAATCCCATATAAGTAAAAACCTTTACTCATAAAAAATCACCCAAACTAAACAACATTTAAATCGGCTTTGATGTGACGACCAACCGCACCTTAGCGTGAATTAAATTCAGGTTAGCTACCCCTAAATCGATATCGCCATGCACCACAACTCCAATATCTAAAATTCTGTCTAATAGCTCCAATATAGAAGGATTGTGAGTTGCTTCCCCAGGATAGTAAGTTCCTGGCGGCGGTAAAAGAGTGCCGAATTCTCCCAAATTTACATTCAAATCCGCTGGATCGATTTCAAAAATTTCGCACATACGGCGCACTTCTTCTTCCAGCTTTTGCAAACTTTCTGCCGCTCGGTCTAAGTCTGATTCGCTGAGCGCTTGTTCTTCCATACGCCGAATTACTTGCGCTTCCATTAGCTGGCGAACTAATTCTAGCACCGTTAGCAGTAAAGAAGCCAAACCAGCTTTAGTATTGAGTTTGTGAGTGGTGGGAACTGTTTCGTGAGAGTTTTCAGAAGATGTTCCAACTAATGACATGATGAGACTTTTTCACATATTTTTTCACTGACTGAAATTGATTCTTTTGTGCGCGTTTAATCTATTTCTGGATGATTTTCATCTTCGCTAATAGGAGGATTTCTCGATCGATCTTTTGGCTGCTCTGCTGCACTTAAGTCTAGTTGGCTCGTAGCTAAAGCTTTGAGCGATCGCATTTCTGCTTCTAAACTTTGCAACCGTTCCTGAAGTTTTTGATTTTCATCGATTAAAGTTTGGGTTTTACCGCTCAGATAAGGGTCGTTTTCCCACCAGTTTACCCCCATCTCTCGCGCTTTATCAACAGAAGAAATTAACAAGCGAATTCGGATATGCAAGAGTTCGGTTGAGGCGATCGAAACAGAAATATCACCCGCAATCACAATTCCTTTATCCAAAACTCGTTCGAGGATATCCGCCAAAGTCGAACCTTGAGTGGAAGTAGTAATTGTTCGACTGGCATTAGTTCGCGAATTTGTCGGCAGTATCGGCGAGGAAGTCACGATCGGTTCGACTCTTTAAGGATCTGCTCACTATCTTACCGCATCAACAAATATTTTCGCAACAGAGATCTCTGTCCCCTACTGGGTTGAATTCTTTAATTTTGAGCGCTTTTCGCTTTCTAGTCAAATCTGAAATTTTTGCTTCTGGCATTATTTTTCAATTTTGTTTTTATTGCTGACGTAAAAAAGCAGTTTCAAGCCTTCAATTTCAACGGTAATTATCAAGGACTCAAAAATTTTAACTCGATGCGATTGTGGCGGAGTTAATCCAAAAATATTGCCTAGAGTGGCCAGTCAATATCTCCATATTAACTTCTCGTTAAGCAAGAAATTTATTTCTAAATTTGCCATTTTAATTATAATGGCCATCAGTACTCAATTATCTAACATCTAAATAGTATCAAGTGTTTTTGGAGTTGTAAATACTAAAAAAAGAAATAATTATTAAGAGAGATCGCAACTGGCCGATCGTTGACGAGGATTCGTAAGGACAATAAGTTCATCATTAACGGTATTTAACCTGCAAAGACATGGGAGCGCTATTTAGTTGATGGTAACGCAGACAGAAAAGAACTTGCACAAAATACCGGGTGCGATCGCACTAGCCGTAGATTTGACTGAAAGCTAGACAGGATAAGCTTTTAATAGCTATGCTAATTGCGATCGCACAGATCGGCTCAATCTCATCAGATGCAACGCTATCGGCAGATGCGAAAGCCTCGACGAACTGGGTCGCTCTTCCTCAGAGACACCTGGAAATGGGAGCAGTAGCGAAAGCATGGAAAATAGCCGAGCAGAACTGCTGGCAATGTCAGTTGCCGATATCATCAGTTCAGATGCGATCGATCCCAAGGTAAGCGTTCGAGACTTGTTGCGCCAAAAACATATAGTTGTCGAATCTCTACACATTACAAAAGACGGTCAAACTATTCCCGTAGAAGTCAGCGCCACCTTATTTACATTAAACAATTTGCCCACCGTACAAGCAATTTGTCGCGATATCAGCAAACGCAAACAAGCAGAAAAGGAACGAGACCAACTGTTAGCGCGGGAACGAGCTGCGCGGGAAGAAGCCGAAGCAGCCAACCGCATCAAGGATGAATTTTTGGCAGTATTATCTCACGAATTGCGATCGCCCCTTAACCCGATTTTAGGTTGGGCAAGGTTGTTGCAAAAACGCAAGTTTGACGACGAGACAACCGCCCGTGCTTTGGAGACGATCGAACGCAATGCCAAATTGCAAACCCAACTGATTGAGGATTTGTTGGATGTCTCCCGGATTTTGCGCGGTAAGTTAGTTTTGAATGTCGCTGCGGTGAATTTGATAACCACGATCGCAGCTGCCTTGGAAACAGTTCAACTAGCAGCAGAAGCGAAAGGCATTCAAATTCAAACTTTCCTTTCTGCAAACGCAGGACAAGTGTCTGGCGATGCTACGCGCCTTCAACAAGTTGTTTGGAATTTACTCTCCAACGCAGTTAAGTTCACCCCAGCAGGTGGAAGAATTGAAGTTTGTTTCCAGCCAGATGGAAACTATGCTGAAATTACTGTCAGCGATACCGGTAAAGGTATCAGTCGCGAGTTTCTACCGTATGTATTTGAGTATTTTCGTCAGGAAGATGGTCAAGTTAGAACTCTACCACCAGATAGGGGTGGTGAAATTCCGGCGATCGCCCTGACTGCCTATGCGGGAGAATTGAATCGGCAACAAGCTCTAGAAGCTGGTTTTGGGCGACACATCTCCAAACCCGTGGAACCGGAGGAATTGGTGCAGGCGATC
The DNA here is from genome assembly GCF_014748295.1 of Planktothrix sp. FACHB-1355. Classification (NCBI taxonomy): domain Bacteria; kingdom Bacillati; phylum Cyanobacteriota; class Cyanophyceae; order Oscillatoriales; family Microcoleaceae; genus Planktothrix; species Planktothrix sp. FACHB-1355. The sequence goes on from NZ_JACJUP010000717.1 coordinate 3,673, forward strand.
GCCGAGTTAGGGGCTAGGGGGAGCGGGGGAG
>NZ_JACJUP010000718.1:0-3675 GCF_014748295.1 Planktothrix sp. FACHB-1355
AGAGAAACCGGGTTTCTCACCATTTTACTTGTTCCCAGCTTGAATCTGGGAACCAAAAAAAGAGGCTCTGCCTCGCACTACATCCCCAACTATCAATTAACAATCCCCAAACTTATGCAGGAATGGATAACTAACACCATGACTTCCCTGGGCTACGTGGGAATCGGGCTACTGATGTTTTTAGAAAACTTATTTCCCCCTATTCCCTCCGAACTAATCATGCCGTTAGCAGGATTCACAATAGCTCAGAAACAGATGGCATTCTTCCCTGCAATTTTGGCGGGAGTAATCGGTACAATGCTGGGGGCGCTACCTTGGTACTATGTCGGCAAACTCGTCGGCGAAGAAAACTTGAAACGCTTAGCTGACAAGTACGGCAGGTGGATTTCTATATCTAGTAGAGATATTGAAAAAGCAGATAATTGGTTTGACAGACACGGGGAGAAAGCCGTGTTTTTTTGTCGCTTAGTACCGGGGGTTCGTACCTTAATATCCCTGCCGGCAGGTATGAGTGGGATGCACTTAGTACCGTTTTTAATTTACTCGACTGTTGGCACAACCTTGTGGGTGGGTTTGTTAACTTATACCGGGTATATTTTGGGAGAAAAATACGAGCTTGTCGATGAATATCTAGGCCCGGTTTCCAAAATAGTATTTGTTGGTCTTGTTGTGGCTTTTGTGGTTTGGATAGTGAGGAAAAGACAAAAGGCCAAAAGAAAAAATCTGTAATTTTGGTAAAGATTTGAATTACCAGACTTGCTAAGCAAAAGTCTGGTTTTAAAGCCAAGTTAAAATCTTATAATTTTTGAATCAAAATGGCGATTTATCGCCCAGAAGAAAACCGCAAGTTCATTACTACCGAATCAACCGGAAAAAGCGGACAGAGGGGTGAAAGTAGAGTTTGGTCAGCCGTTAAAATTGCTTTTGCAGATAGAGAATGTATTGCTTACTGGCGATATCCGATTTTTTCTCAGGTTGGTAAGACTCGCAAAGAACCTGATATTTTGATTGCTGATTTTGAACTCGGTCTAATTGTGATTGAGGTAAAATCGGTCAGAATTGACCAAATTGTTGCTATTAACGGACATCGCTGGGAATTTTGCAATTTTTACACCTCTGACGCGAGTCCTTATGCACAAGCAGAAAATCAGTTGTTCGCTTTGTTGGGATATTGCGATCGCGAACCTCTTCTTCGTCGTAAAGTAAATGGTAGAGTTATCATCGCTTTACCCTTAATTACCGAAAAACAATGGCGGGAAAAAGGTTTTCATCTACTTCCTTCTTGTCCTCCCATCATTTTTAAAGAAGATTTATTTAAATTGTCCTCTCCCCCAAGCCATCTAGTCGAAAGCGCGGGGAGTATGATTCCCCCCTTCCCGGCGAGGGAAAGGGGTTTAGCTATAATCATTCCACAAACCACTCCCATCATCAAAGGCGAAAATCTCAACGAGGAACAATGGAAATTATTGCTATCTGTATTAAGTGGAACACCAGTTTTTCGCCAATCTTCCAGCAGAATTATTCCCCAATTACAATTTCCTGAAGTTGTCTCTCCAATTCCAGAAAGTCGCACCAGCATTTTGGCGAAAGCGCGACAACAGTTATCGGAATTTGATATCCAACAAGAACGCATCGGTAAACAAATTCCTCCCGGCGCACAAAGAATTCGCGGTATTGCAGGTTCTGGTAAAACAGTCTTGCTGTGTCAAAAAGCTGCGAATATGCACCTCAAACATCCTGAATGGGATATTGCTTTAGTCTTTTTCAGTCGCAGTTTGTACGACCCCATCACCCAACAATTAGATAAGTGGTTGCGTCGGTTTAGTAGCGGTGAAATAAAATTCGATCGCACTAACCAAAAATTGCGAGTTCTTCACGCTTGGGGAGGAAAAAATCAACCCGGACTTTACAGCGTAATTTGCTCAGCAGCAGGTGTTCTCCCTCTCACAGTTTACGATACCGACAGCAAACAACCCAACGCATCTTTAGCCGAAGCTTGCACTCTGCTATTGCAAACAGTAGAAATTCCCCAAATATTTGATGCTATTCTCATCGATGAAGGTCAAGATTTAATTGTGGATGAGGAGTTGAAATTTGAGGGAAAGCAACCTTTTTACTGGCTGACATATCAATCTTTGCGACCCGTCGAACTCGAACATCCCGAACAGCGTCGGTTAATTTGGGCTTATGACGAAGCGCAAAGTTTGGAAAGTTTACATATGCCAACAGCGGGGGAATTATTCGGCGATGAATTGGCGCTTATGGTAACTGGTGAATATGCCGATGGTATCAAAAAAACTGAGATTTTGCAACGTTGTTATCGCACTCCTACCCCAATTTTAACAGTCGCACACGCAATTGGGATGGGATTGCTGCGACCTGGGGGAATGCTATCGGGAATTACTCGGAGTGAAGATTGGAAAGCGCTCGGTTATGAAGTAAAGGGTCGTTTTTCTCCCGGTCGGCAAATTACGCTGAAATGTGCGAGCGATCGCTCTGGTAATATCATACCACAACTTTGGGAAAAACCAGTATTGGAGTTTGATATTTATGACGATCGTCAATCGGAATTAACCGCTTTAGCGCACAACATTATATATAACCTCAAATGCGATCGTTTGAAACCAAGCCGGGAGATATTGGTAATAGTTTTAGGTTGTTTTGGAGAAGCGATCGAACTCGAAATTGAAGTCGCAGAGTTTTTGATGTCGCAAGGTATTGATATCTTCATTCCCGGCACAAGCAACTGCAATATCTTGACACCCTATCTAGAATATTCCAACCCCAACAAATTCTGGTGCGAAGGTGGCGTTACCGTCTCCCGCATCCACCGCGCCAAAGGCAACGAAGCCGACATGGTGTATCTAGTTGGTTTAGATAACATTGCCGAAAATGAGCGCAATGTCAAGCTACGCAATCAGTTATTTATTGCCTTAACGAGGACACGCGGTTGGTTGAAATTGAGCGGGATTGGCAACTATCCCATGTATGAAGAAATACGAAGTGCGATCGCAAGTGGCGACACTTTCAATTTTACCTTCAATCGACCACAAAAGCGAGCAATTAGCGTCACCAATGCGGGAGAATTGCTCAATCTATATGCCGCAGGCACGAGAAATTTTCAAAATGCAGATTGGCGAGGAATTCACTTAGCATATGCTAACTTACAAGATGCCAATTGTATCGGTACGCAGTTAAACAATGCCGATTTGCGAAACACCCAATTAGATGGTATAAAATTAGTAATTGCCGATTTGAGTAACGCCGATTTAAGTAATGCCAGTTTGCGAAAAGCAAAAATGATGGGTGCGATTTTGCGAAATGCCAATTTGAGTTATTCTGATTTAAGCCGCGCCGACTTAAGCGATGCCGATTTGCGGAATGCAAACTTAGTTGGCGCAAAGTTGGTAGGCGCTAACTTGAGTGGTGTCGATCTAAGAGGTGCTGATTTGACAGGTGCGGATATTGCGGGTGCTGAATTTAGCGATGTAAATTGGATGGGTACGAGAATGCCAGATGGTAAAATTTATGGTTACGGCAATTAATCTGTATATAAATATCGTAAAAATATACAAAATGTCACTTACCTAAAATAACCAATGAAACAACTCAGCTTATTTGAAGATCCACTACCCAAAGAAAAGCTCCCAACCAACCTCACGACTAATCGCCATC
>NZ_JACJUP010000719.1:0-3701 GCF_014748295.1 Planktothrix sp. FACHB-1355
TGTTTCCAATCTTCATTATTCGGGTCATTTTTCTTAGCAGTATTCACCAGAATATGCTGCACATCGCGCCAACTTAGATTAGGATTAGCCTCCAACATCAAAGCAACTACACCCGATACTAAAGGCGCTGCGGAAGAAGTACCGCTAAAACGACTGGTGTAATCAGAGGGATCGAAACCTTGGTTTCCCAACATATCGGTTGTGGTAACACCAGCAGGCTGATTATCAGATTTATTGACGGAACTGGAATAAGCCGAAACTAACAGCGGCGCTCCTTCTTCGCTGTACCAAGTATACTCGCCATTGTGATCGATCGCGGCTACTGGTATAACATACCTAGAATTGGCAAACCCATTGTAATTCACATTACCGCCATCCCACCTATTATTGCCACCCGCAAACACATAAATATTACCCAATTTGTTTTGTCTTCCCTCGGTAACTCCTGTCTTTATCGCTGCCAAACTCTGCGGTGAAGCACTTAGCGCCTCTTCTTCTTTCCAACTGTTATTGTAAATATCGATATTCTGATTCTTGTAAGACAGAGCATCGGCTATTTGTTTATCTGTCACCTCATCAGCAATTAGCCGCAATCCCGCTAAACCTGCATCGGGAGATACACCAGTCACACCCATGCGATTGTTACCACTAGCTGCTGCTATCCCGGCCACAGATGTACCGTGCGGATTGTAAGTATCTAACTGCATCCCCCAATTATTAAATTGACCGCCAATTCCGTTAAACTTATTGTCTGCAATTCTTAAATTCCAGTTACCACCTGCATACAGCCTATCAAAATTGGCAAGTTTATCCTTGGGATAAAAACTGCCACTAAAAGGTGCATCTGCCGTGACATCTTGGATGGATTTATTTGCCTCGTCATCTAATATCGTATTCAAGAAATTAGCACCATTACCGCCCACATTCCTGAAAAGCTCGATCGGGGGTATATCCCCATCCTCTCCCCCTCCAGGAAGTCTCTTATTGCGAGTGCCTCCCGTCGTGACAAGAGGATCGAATACAGGATTGTCTGGACTACGCAGCCAAGCATCTAACTCGCTGACCTGCGGATGTGCGATATTAAAACCAACATTTAAATCCGTTAAAACCCCAGTTAAAGGAGCATCGAAAAAGTAGTCGCTGTCACCGCGACCATCCTTAATTCGCTGCTTAAATTGCTTGATAATAGTAGTCTTGTAGGTAGGTGCGGCATCGAAATCGTAATTGAAATTCGGTTGTTCTCTATAGGAATAGATACCATTTGGGCCTACCGTTTCGTTAAAATCTCGGCTCAAATCCGATCGATAATTAGCTTGCAATTCTGGGTGGGTATATTGCACACCATCATCCACTATACCGATAACAACCCCTCTTCCCCGTACTGTTTGGGAGGGGTTTCCCGGAACGGGAATATCCCAGGCGGGTGTGACATTCGCATCAGCACCAACAGTACCTCCAGTTTGACCGATATTTCGCAAGTGCCACTGATCGGGGAACAATACATCATTGGGTATAAATTGCGGTGTTAATTGAGTAGGAACAAGCGGATAGAAAAATTCCACTCCCTCCTGTGAATGCGAGTTCAAAAGATTAACAGCAACATCCGGGGTAATATTCTCAGGAAATTCCCAGATGTAAGTGTTCGGGATATATTCCGTCGCACCTTTATCGACAATTCCCCATTGTTCGGCTAAATTCGGCAAGTATTTATCTGGAGTTACCCAAACTACCCATTGTCGCGTTTTGGCTAATGCTTCCGGATCGTAATTTTCCAAGTTAGCCGCATTTGCTATTGCTAATCTTTGTTCATCCGATAATTCGCTTTCACCCGGCTCTGTAATAATGGAAAAGTTTTGGCTATTTGGGGTACTGTAATTTCCGGCTTTGTCTTGCGCGATCGCCCACAATTGATAGCGACCTGGAGCTAAGTTTTTCGATTGTAAATCTACACTGAAATCAAACCTAGCTCTGTCTGGGCGATCGTATGTAAAATTTGGATTTTCTCCATGTCTAACATCACCAACGCCAAAACCTTTACCATCCAGCGTTCCCAACCAAAAATATACGTTATCTATATCGTTAGCGCCATCCGGATCGGAAACTTTTCCCCAACTGAAACTGATTTTTTCAGTATTTGTATAGAGAGGTAAAATACTGAATTCTAAAGATTCCGGCGCTCTGTTAATCGGCACTGGAGGTAATACATCTGGTGGTGTAATAATGCTAAAAGATTTCGAGACGATATTACTGGAATTAACTCCATCGCTTGCACTTGCTTCCAAATAATAGTTTCCTGCCGTTAATCCATTCCAACTATAGTTAAATATTCCCCAGTTATTATCCTCACCTTGCTGGAAGTTTGTCACATAATAATCCGTGGGTTGGCCGTCATCCTTTCTAACGGTAATATGTACATTTCTGATATCTGCCCAACCATTAGCATCATAAACTTTACCATCTGTCAAGTTTATAGTGTCGCCATAGTTATAAGCAGCCTGTAAGTTAAATTGCAGAGAATCAGGTGGTGTGTTAATTACAGGTTGTGGCACATCTGGCTCTGGTGTTTTCTGGACAGAAAAACTTTGAATAACCTCATTGCTAACAGCATTTGTTTTATCGTAAGCAACTGCTTTCAACTGATAATTACCAACCTCTTTAGGCAAATCGTAATTAAATCCACCCCAGTTTTGTTGCAAATCACTAAAATTAGCGATCGGATTACTTGGTAACCATTCACCATTATCTTTTTTTAGCCAAAACTGTACTTTACTTAAGTCGCCAAAACCATCAGCTTCATATACTTTAGCATCCGTAATGCTAATCTGTTCGCCAGCGTTATAGAGATTCCTGTCAATCCTGAATTGCAGTTGTTCGGGTGGTGAATTTACCCGAATATTTTTAATAAATTCGTCGCTTTGATGACTTTCTTGTGGGTGATTGTAGCCATATTTGTCGTAGGCGATCGCCTTGATTTGATAATTCCCAGGTGTGGTAGGTTTCCAAGAATACTTGAATGTCGCCCAGTTCTCATTCACCGTGAATTGACTGATAATATCATGTTTGATTTCATTACCATCTTTTAACCAGAACAACTCTACTTTATCCAAGTCTCCATTTTCATCAAAAACCTTAGCATCAATCAAATTAATACTCTCACCGGATTGATAAACCGCATTCGTATTAAACTGCAAAAACTGCGGTGGAGTATTGATATAATCCTTTAAATTTTCTCCAACTTCTGTATCGCGCCAATCCTTATCGGGAGCAATTACATCATCCAGTTTAACAGTAACTCCCTTAGCACCAGTTACCCGAAAAACCACATCATTATAATCTTTATCCGAGCCAGTATCAATCCGCTTATCCTCCATCACAAATATTTTGCTATCACCAGTCACATCCGCAATTTGACCGACTTGGAAAGCATCCAGAGGATTCGCAGTAGCGAGGGAAAATAAAGGAAGTTTTGCACCGCCAATCTTGGGATTATCAAACACTTCCTGCACAGTACCGTTGGGGACAAGCATAAAGCCAAATTTATCCCCAGGCTTCATATAAAAAGTTTTGATATTTTTATATTCTCCCGCGTTATAGTTATCTCCCCAAGGAAAAGTCGGACTAAATTTTGCTCCTTCTGTGCGATCGGCAATGGCTACATAGCCTTCAGTTGAATTGCTTAAAGACCGCCGCGAAGCTTCTTT
>NZ_JACJUP010000072.1:0-11552 GCF_014748295.1 Planktothrix sp. FACHB-1355
TTTGATGTCATAGATAATAATGACACCAGTACTATCTGAATTTACAGAAACATTCACTCGATCGATAAACTCAAATCGCCTCAGTCGCCGCAAATCCGACTCCAGCGCCTCTTGGCGGAACACCTGACCCGGTTTGAGTCGCAATTCCCCCAAAAGAAAATCTTTGCGCGTGCGACCTTCAACAGTTTCTCCTTTGTTATTGACAAAGCGGATTTGGATATCTGTGACAAGAGGAGATTGGGAATTGGGGATTGGGGAAGAATCATTTTTTTCAGCGATCGCCAATTGAGAATCCCCATTTGTGGTATATAGTAAATCCTTCGCATTTGTAGAGATAATGTCGGGAAATTCAACTGTATCCGCTAATGGTAGCTGTGCGATCGCAGTCGATCGAATACCTGCTTCCGCAGACATTGGAGCTACAATACGATCGGCCAAGTTCGGCACAGGTGATGGGTAACTGGCTTGAGCCTCCTGTCTTTCCCAAAAAACCAGAGCCGTCCAAGTCAAAATTGCAACAGTGCAAAAACGCATAATAGATGATTCGCAGTAAATGAAAAACAATAGACAAGATTGCCAAAGTCAATATACTTCATCTGATTCATCTGCGTTCATCCGCGTTCATCTGCTGTCATCTGCGGTAAAAATTTAACCCTCAATGACAACAAACAATTTGAGGATATGAATCTTACATTAACGATGCTACCGGAAATGAGATAGCACATTATAAAAAAACTAAAAATATATGGATTACCAAATCTTCCCTACATCTGTAGAGTCAATTCATGAATTGACTCTACACTAGAGAGAGTCACAGAAATAAATCCAAACAAGATTACAAATTGAGTTTCCCAATTGTTTCGCGCAGAACTTGACTGGAGTGTAACAGCTGCTGTTCCTCCTTCGTGGTTAGAGACATATTCAAAAGCCTAGTTACTCCCTGACGATTAACCACCGCAGGCAAACTCAAGCAGACATCTTCAATCCCGTGCAAACCATTAATCAAACTGCTGACAGTCAAAACCCGATTTTGATTGCGTAGGATAGCCTGTACAATCTGAGTTACACCAAGACCGATCGCATAGCTAGTCGCACCTTTGCGTTGGATAATCTCGTAAGCAGCATTTTTTACTTGTGCAAAAACTTCTTCCAGTTGTTGATTATCATCAGATGCGTTATCCAAATCACCATCAAACAGCGGCATTCCAGACACATTCACCTTACTCCATACAGGCACTTCGCTATCGCCGTGTTCCCCGATAATGTAGGCGTGCAGACTGCGGGGGTCAATTTGGAACTTTTCTGCCAAAAGATAGCGGAAACGAGCAGTATCTAACACTGTACCCGAACCGATGACACTAGAACTGGGCAAGCCAGACAGCCGCCAACTCACATAAGTCATGATATCGACTGGATTGGTGACGATCAGCAAAATAGCGTTGGCACAACACTTTACCACTTCTGAAATCAAGTTCTTGAATAGTTCCACATTGCGCTGCACCAAATCTAAACGAGTTTCCCCCGGTCTTTGCTTTGCGCCAGCAGTGATAATGACGATATCGGCATCGTGACCGTCTGCTAAAGTACCCGATCGCACTATACTAGGTTGCACAAACGGTAGACCGTGTACTAAGTCCATCACCTCCCCTTCCAGCTTTTCGCGATTGACATCGACGATGACCATTTCATCCAAGGTGTTTTGAATCAACATCGAGTAAGCGCAAGCCATACCAACTTGACCTGCGCCAATAATTACGCCTTTGCGAGGACGGCGAATGGTAGTTGAGTCTTGATTTACTTCAGGTGAGGGTGTAAAGAATTGTTCAAACATAATCTGTGTTGTGGTTTCACTTTAGTGTCTGCTTTCAAACAGGGTAGACGCTGCCTAGCTAAGTATCGAAATTGTTCAAACGCCGATGTTTCTAAAGAGAAGATTATACGTGCAGAGGGAGCGCACCCCGTCGGGTTCTCCAAGCTCTTCTAGAGATGGAAGAATACCCCGTGGGCTGGCTCCGTCCCCGCGAAGGCGGAACTTTATTTCTTCGCGGCGCTTCCAGTTTCCGCCTACATCTTTCCACCCTATAAGCTCTCCATACCGACTTATAGTTTTTTTATTATACTTGTTTAGCTTGTTTCCACTTTCTAAATAAATACGCTTTTGTACGCTAAAGCCAAAACGTCCATTTGAGTATTTTACCCAAAGTTGGTCAATTCGATTCATATCCGGACACGAAAAATTTTTAATTGACTCTTCTGTGATATTGCTGTTACCATCTCTCTTAGCTACGATATCCATTAATTTAGCCGTTTGAATGTCTGCTTCTTTCCAATTATTGGCTTCATCATATTTTTGTGCTGTTTCTAGTAAATGTTCTAAATAATCAAAGTTGAATTTCACAAAAGATTGCCTAACTTCTTGGACTTGATTTAGTTTAGTTTGAGTAAATACATCTATTATTTCTTGATAAATGGTGTTAAGACGTTTTGGTGATATAATTGCAATATTTTGAACAAAAAACTTATCCTTGCTATATAAGCTATCGAAGGTAATTAACCCCTTCTCGTAAACTTTTGATGCTTCTTCAAAGTTTTCTCCATCCAATTTAAGTAAATTGCCTTGGATGGAGTAGGAAAGGAAGCGAAGTTGCAATTCTAAAGTAGAAGCATTTTTATTAATATTGGGAGATAAAAGCTCTAGGCTTGTGCTAATATCCTTCTCTGCCTTGTTAAATTCTTCGAGTTCCTGATATGCTAGGGAACTAGATATTAATAAAAGAGCTTGTTTCAGACGAGTATCTTGAATTGTAAAAGACAAACTTGCGAATCTTCTGACCTCGTTGGCTGTATTAACGTAACCTCCATCTTCGAGGTCTACACTCAGTTTAGAAATCCGATCTAATATTTCAATTCTTTGTTGAGCTAGGTTTTCTCTTTGTAAAGCTAGGTTTTCTCTATTCTCGGCATTTTTGACTGCCTTTGATGTCATAAATACGGTTCCGCACGCTGCCAGCAAAGTCAATAATAATACTGCCGAACCTATGCGAATTCGCTGTTTAGCTTTTTGTAAAGCTTCAGTCACAATCTGTTTAGCTTGTTCGGCTGCTTCTTTAGCTTTCCGTTCCCGTTCCAGTTCAGCTTCTTTCTCTTTGGCGGCAAGTTCCTTTAACTTTTTCTGTGTTTGACTCTCTGTTAAAAACTGCTCATCTTGATAACTCAAGTTCCTGCCAGCTTTCCACGCCAAAGCATCTTGCAATGCCTTACCCCGTAGCAGTAGAGAATTATCTTGATAGCCAGAAGCTACCCAAGCTCTTAATGCCTGGGAATAAGGACGCAGATTTTTTAAAGCGCGGTCAATCCAGTGGGGATCGAAAATACTCTTATAGATACGATTATAAACCCTTAATTTATTCTGTTCCTTGACAACAATGCCAGCTAGCTGTAACTTCGCTTCTTCATGATAGTTAGTCACAACTATCTCTCCTTGCTGCCAAATTTGTTGGTATAGTTCCAGTAAATACGCCGCTCTTTGTTCGTCTGTCAGCAAGCGAGCGCGTATTGTCCTCAAGTGTTCTGGTTCATCCTGAGATTCCCAATTTTCGATAATATATTGTTGGACTAAATGCTCGATATTAGGCTGTTTGCCATCTGCATTTTCTACTACAAAACGGCACAGCTTTTGGGTAAGAAAAGGCTGTCCTCCTGTCCAACCTAAAATTTCCTCAATTGCTGCCTGTGCATCGGTAATTTTCCCTTGCAACCCCTCAACCAAAGGTTGTACTTCGTGCGTTTGAAATCCATTCAGAGAAATTGCCTGACCGATATTAAAAGGAGTGCGGGTTTTATCTTGAATTAAATCGGAAGGAGTCGCGACACCAAACAAGGCAAAGGAGATGCGATCGTACTTCGGATTATCCGCTCTTTGGTTATAGGAAAAGCGAATCAAAGCAAAAAAATCATCGCTGGAAAAATCTAAGCTGATAACGCTATCAATTTCATCCACAAAAATGACAATTTTGTCGCCCAGAACCTCAACTAACACCACATCCTGGATAAACTGACTGAGTTGCTGAACGCCAGAAAGCATTTCGCGATCCTTTAACCAGGTTTTCAGGTTTACTTTTCCAGCAAGATTAAACCCCCGCCACAATTCCTGAATAATGCCGTTATACCATTGTTGGAGCGTCACTTTGCTCCCCAACCCCGTCAAATCGATGGAAGTACAAGCAATTCCCTCTCGTTGCAAGCGCTGCATAGTACGAACGCGCAAACTGGACTTACCCATCTGCCGACAGTTGAGAACGTAGCAAAATTTTCCCGCTTTTAAGGCGTTGTAGAGTTCGTCGTCTGCTTGGCGGGTGACGTAGCTGGGTGCGTCAACTTTCAGACTGCCGCCTACTTGATATTCGTAGTTAAAAAGTGTACTCATATCGGCAATTAAAATCTATTGTAAAAGTGAGCTTGGGACTTTTTTAAGCACAGATGAACATAGATGTAGATGCAGGTTTTCGCTGGAGATTATAAGTTGACTCGATCGAGCCTGAAACTCAACAAAACCAATATCGACGTTGGGTTTCGTTACCTCAAAGCAATTTAAAAAGTTACTTAAACTTGAAAATACTCCCGAAAATACAATTGATACAACTGGCAGAGGAGTTTGGCCTTATTACCTTCTATTTGGATCAGTCCCAGACTTTCTAACTGGTATGATAGTTGCGGTTCTAACGACACGCTACCATCATTTTTCATTAGCTTTACGAATGCATCGGCGAGTTTGGGCTTTTCTTGCAGTAACGCCAACATTCCTCGCAAGTGGTCGTTGTAAATTCCCGCTTGGGTAGGCGCTTCTTCTAACAATTTATCCAGCTTTAGTTCTCCTCGCCGCAACGAGTAGATGGCTAATTGCACCAGATAAGGATGACCCCCAACCATTGCCCGGAGCCGTTCCGCTGAGCTATTATCTAACCAGTTAAGTTCGTGATGCCTTGCCAATATTTGCATTTGCTCTAAGCTTAATTCTAGCAATTTCACGGGTAACCCGACATTAAAAGGAGATTGGTTGTTGTTCAGCTTGACGTAAGGTTCTGTGGAATGAACTACCACCAGCCGCAGTTTTTGCCAGATGGATAAATTATTCGCTTCTTCATGCCAACGGCGCAACAGCGCAAAAAAGTCGATCGCTATTTCGGGATATTCAAATAGTCGCTCTACTTCATCCAAACCTAAAACCAACGGACTGTCTATGTTTGCCAGCAAATAGCCTTGAATGTAGTTGGTGCAGCTTGTCATGCTACCAAATAGCGCTTCATCCCAATATTCGTCTAGTTCTGGCTGAAGTTGCAGATTAACAGCGATATTAGCGCAGAACTGTCGCAGAAATTTATCCAAGTCGGTAAAAACTGCGGTTTCGAGTTGGCGCAAGCTGAAATTAACTGTTTTATAGCTTTGCTGCTCCGCATTAGCCAATATCCGTTTCAAAAGCGAGGTTTTGCCCATTTTCCAAGGCGCTTTAATGCGGACTAGAGAGCCTGGTTTCAACACTTCGCGATCGCAACTTTCTTCCACTGGCGGACGCGGAATATAAAGCTTAGACCCTAATGGCAGAGGACGATAGGGCAATTCCTGCTCTATCCCCGATGGCTGTTGGTAGTTGCCAGAAGGAAGGGACGAGTGCGATCGCCGCTCCAATGCCATGCGAAAATTCTTCTTACCGACCTCTTCCCCCAAAGCGTCGGAAAGCTTCTTCCACAGCTTATTCCCCACATCGCCTCGGATGTAATTGAGCGAGTAGTTTTTTGTTTGAGCGATGTCTTCGTAGCTCAAACCCTGCCAAGCGCCTTCGAGTATAGCGAATTCCACATCTGTTAAGTGTTTTTCAGTTTTGGCAACAACTGCTGCATCTGCCACCCTGAATGCCTCCTGAAACTCCATAGATATTTGATTCCTCAAAACCTACTTTACAGACTACTCCATAACGATTATTCTGCACAGATGCGACCAATTAATCCTGATTTTTCCATACTTTTCCACATTTCTGACTTAACCTGATTTTGTCGCTGTTAAGAATCTAGTGACTCCTTACTTTATCGAATTGTTTTGCTGGAAATTATTGGTTTAGATAGTAATAGAGCAAATAAACAAACCAATAATTTGGGGTACAATATGCGAGTCGAAACCAATTTTGATTTATATATTCTTCAAGAACGCTTGCGGCAGGCGCGGCTCAGCTTCAATTTAGCGTTGGGATTAATTGCCATTAGCACAACTATTAGTATTTTTGGGATTGGCCTTTTACTAAAGGGACAAATTTCCCAAGTAACAGCAACAACTGCTGGCGGACTTGCCGCTAATGTGGTTAGCGTGTGCGTCTTAAAACTTACCCGCGACGCAAATGATCGACTCGATAAAATGGCAAAAGAATTGATGGATAAAGAATAACCATTAAAGCCTTGTAATCTTCGAGCGTTGGCTACGAAGCAACCGGGGAAACACTTTTAGAGCAAACCCTATGTCATGGTAACTGCCCTTTGGCAGCTGCTAATTGAATTTCTAACATTTCAATGCGCTCCCTTAATCGCCCTGGCGAATCGGTACGGCAATCTGCAAACGTCGTGCTGTCTACATCAAGAAAAGATGCGATCGCCATTTCAATTATGAATTCTACAGGCATTCCCGTATCCGCAGCGTAAGCCTCCAAAGCTTCTCTAATATTTGTTGGTAGGTGGTTGACAATGCTTCGTAGGGCGGTTATATCTCTGCTCATTGAAATTATCCATAAAAGAGGGTGAGCAATGCTCACCCTACTGTATTATTACATTCCCTCGACTTCAGCTACCATTAGGAGTGTTTTGAGAACTGAATCGGGATTCAGACTCATCGAGTCGATTCCTAACTCGACTAGGAAGCGGGCAAATTCCGGATAATCGCTAGGCCCTTGACCGCAGATACCGATTTTGCGATCGTTCCTTTTAGCAGATTCGATCGCCATCTTCACCATCCGCTTCACCGCTTCGTTGCGCTCATCGAAAATGTGGGCAACTAAACCAGAATCTCGGTCTAATCCTAGTGTAAGTTGAGTAAGATCGTTAGATCCGATCGAAAAACCATCAAACACTTCGCTAAATTCATCCGCCATAATTACGTTACTGGGTAACTCGCACATCACGTAAACTTGCAACCCATTAACGCCGCGTTCCAAACCGTGTTTCGCCATTTCAGCTAACACCTTGCGACCTTCTTCTGGCGTGCGACAAAAAGGAATCATGGGGATAACATTAGTCAAACCCATTTCATCCCGCACTCGCTTCAAAGCCTGACATTCCAAAGCATAAGCATCGCGATATTTGGGATCGTAATAACGAGAAGCACCGCGCCAACTTAGCATTGGGTTTTCTTCTTTCGGTTCAAATTGCTGACCGCCCAAAAGATTGGCGTATTCGTTACTCTTAAAATCGCTCATCCGCACTACTACAGGTTTGGGATAAAATGCCGCAGCAATTCGGGCGACACCTTGGGCTAACTTATCGACAAAGTATTGAGGTTTATCTTCGTAACTTGCGGTTAGTTTTGCCAATGGCACTTTAATTTCGTCATTTTCCAATTCGTCGAAATGAATCAAAGCCAAAGGATGCGCTTTAATATGATTGGCAATGATAAATTCCAACCGCGCTAATCCGACACCATCGTTGGGAAGGGCGGACAAACGAAATGCTTCTTCCGGATTGCCCACATTCATCATTATTTTAGTTTGAGTGCGAGGTAAGTTTTCCAGCGCTACTTCTTTGACTTCAAAAGGTAGCAATCCTTGATAAACTTTTCCTTCTTCACCTTCCGCACAAGAAACGGTTACTTCTTGACCAGTTCTCAGGAGATCTGTAGCATCGCCGCAACCGACAATTGCGGGAATACCCATTTCGCGAGCGATAATTGCGGCATGGCAGGTTCGGCCCCCTTTGTTAGTAATAATGGCGCTGGCTTTTTTCATGATCGGTTCCCAGTCGGGGTCGGTTTTATCTGTTACTAAAACTTCTCCCTGTTGGAACAAATCGATTTTGCGAACATCCAGCATGACGCGAACTTTTCCCTGACCGATCGCTTCCCCAACGCTGCGACCAGTTACCAGTATTTTACTGCTTTGTTGCAACTCATAGCTGCGAATAATATTTTGCGATTTCTGGGATTGTACCGTTTCCGGACGCGCTTGTACGATAAACAGTTCGTTACTCAAACCATCTTTCGCCCACTCGATATCCATCGGGGTGTAAATGCCGCGTACATCGCTGTAGTGGTCTTCAATTATGCAAGCCCAACGCGCTAGTTGTAATATTTCATCATCTTCAAGCGCAAATTGGTTTTGTAATGTTGATGGAACGCGCTCGTTTTTCATCTGCTTGCAGCCACCGACATCGCAAACGAGTCTGTATTCTTTGCTGCCTAATCTTTTGTCGATAATCGGGCGGTAGCCATCTTTTAAAGTAGGTTTGAAAACTAAGTATTCGTCTGGGTTGACTGCGCCTTGAACGACGTTTTCTCCCAATCCGAAGGCGGCTGTAATTAATGCGCTATTTTTAAATCCGGTTTCGGTGTCGATCGAAAACATGACACCAGAGGATGCTAAGTCGGAACGTACCATTTTTTGAATGCCGACGGAAAGGGCGACGCTGAAGTGATCGAATCCCCTTGCATGGCGATAGGAAATAGCGCGATCGGTAAATAATGATGCAAAGCACTTGTGACAAGCACCGATGACGCTTTCGACGCTTTGGATGTTGAGATAAGTTTCCTGCTGTCCCGCGAAACTGGCGTCGGGTAGGTCTTCTGCGGTGGCGGAGGAACGGACTGCTACTTCTGTGTCTGCACCGTAGCGATCGCACATCTTCTGGTAAGCTAGTGCGATCGCACCCCGCAATTCTTTGGGAAAAGGTGTGTGCAACAGCAACGACCTCGCCTTCTTTCCCCGTTCCTGCAAATTGTTAACATCTTCCACATCCAAGTCCGCAAATAATTCGCGCAGCTTTTCTTCTAAACCTGCTGCTTGGATGAAATAACGATAGGCATAAGCTGTGGTTGCAAATCCGTTGGGAACGTTAACTCCCTTATGAGTTAATTGCCGGATCATCTCTCCCAAGGAAGCATTTTTGCCTCCAACTAAGGGTACATCGACAATCCCAACTTCATCGAACCAGAGAATAAGAGATTGTTCTTTGGAGAACCTGGGCGATTTTTCTTCTGTTGCTATAACCATAAGTATTTCCTGCTATCTAGCCTCAGTCTAGCGATCGACAGCAGAGGAATGGGTAAATTAGATCACTTTGTAATTTAATTTACAATTTCTTTGGGATCGGCTTGACGATCGCATTTTTTGGTATAATGCTATACAAAATGTCCATTTTCGGGTTGGGGAAAGGGAGAAGTAGCGATCGCCTACAGCATGGTAGGCTCATGGAAGCAGATAAAAGCATTGATATGGTAAATGAAGGAACGCCTACCTTTTATAGAGGGGGTAGTAATTTTGAGGCTAAACCCAACGAAGTTAGAATAGACCCGGAAACGAATTATGTTAAGCCAACACATGGAATATCGATCCATCAAGATGCCGATCGTGTTAGGAGTTTTGGAGGAGCCTATAAAATCGTGTTCTTACCCGATACCTTAAAATGCGTGCAAAGAGGACGCGATCGCGGTCATTACGAGATTGTGCCTAGAGAGGCTAATTTACTCACCTACAAACAATACCTTGATGAGTTAAGAAAAATCCAAGCCGTTCTGGAGGAACAGTGATATGGAAACCGCCCCTAAACTAACATTTAAATATGGTTGGGACGAAAGAGATGAAGTAGAAACGCTGATGAAAGGATGTAGAAGCGATGGGATTGTCCAATTTGAAGATGGCAAAACCTATTCAGTCTATTTCATCGATCCGATCCGTTTGCAGCAAGATTTAGAGGAAGAAGAGGAGTTGGGTTCTCCTTTTTTGGCTCCACCAGGGTTGATTGTAATACCTGAGTTAACGCGAAGTGCGATGGAAAATGCGATCGCGCAATTGTGGAAGCAGGGATATTTTGATGCACTGAAGCCCCTTTGTGAAGTGAAAGAATCACATCAGGATACAGAGTGGATTTATAACCACAAATTAGGGTAGCGAGGATTATCCCTGCACGCTATTCAAAACGAACGCTGACACTGCGAAAACCGCGCCCCAAATAATCTTCGCTAGCTTGAATGATGATTCGTTTGCCATTTGGGGAACCAAAAAAGACTAGCTGAGCGCTATCTTTGGTTAGTCTGGTATTGCCAGTATTTTCAGTTAAACCTCTTTGGCGGTAAGCTTGGCGATAAAAATCGATTAGTTGTTCAAAGCTGAGAGTGCTATGGAAAAATATATCGACTTCTCCCGGTACTCGCAATGAAGGCGACTCGCGGTAGTCGGTAACGTTATCTGGAACTGGGAAAACTGTGTAGTAGCGGACTGCTGCTTGAGTGCTGTTGGTATTGCTGTTATTAGCAACAGAAACTCCACCCGTTACTGCTTGCAGAGTTCCAGAAGAATTAGCTGCACCGATGAGGGTAAATGCTGCCCAATTAATCGGATTTGGGTAATCTTTCATTGTTTTCAGCATTGCCGATCGCAGTGCTTGCGCTTTATCAGAACCGGATTTAAGATTCTGATAGAATGCTGTCATCAAACTAGCGGTAGGAGCATCGGGAACAGACCACAAAGAAACTATGACGCTGGGTACGCCTGCACCAATTAAAGAACGAGAAAGTCCGACAACTCCATCGCCGGAAATTTGTCCTCTCCCAGTGTCGCAAGCACTCAAAACTACGAGTTCGGCACTTAATTTCAAACTGATAATTTCTCGCGCTGTCAGAAAGCCGTTATCTCGATCTGTCGGTGCTAAGGCGAGGGAACTGAAAAAGCCGCCAATGTCATCTAATAATCCGTGGGTTGCTAGGTGAACAATTCGCGCTTTTGACAGGGATTCCAACACGGTAGCTTTGGTAGCGTTTGCGCCTAATAAAGGTTGGGTAGCGAACATTTTGGCGATCGCGATCGCTTCTTTTTCCGCTCCCGGTAAGCTGGGTAACTGCTGGGGCGGTTGGTTGGGACTAACCCTAATACTCGGCATTGTAGGATTGCCAACAATCAATATTCCTTTGGCTTCTTGCTGAATGCGTTGTTGTTGCGATCGCGTCAGTTGTAATACTTGAATTGATGGCGATGTAAGGATAGTATGTTTCTCGATTAAGTATTTACCCGCGCTGTCTTGCAGTGCTGGAAAAGGAACTAAAAACAGAAAGTCTTGCGGGATAAAAATTATGCGATTGCTTGGATTAGTTGGCAGCAAATTGGCGATCGGTTGGATGAGGAGTTGATGAAGTTGCTTCAGTTCGGCTGTTTGTGCGTTATTTGGTCTGTTATTATTAACAACTCTTGCCGCTGTGACTGAAATTCCGATTCCCCTGGCACCGATCGATGCTCGCGCTTGACGGACAATTTCCTGCAAAGAAGCATTGCCGCTGACTATATTGCTGCGTCGAAATGCCACTTCACC
>NZ_JACJUP010000720.1:0-3658 GCF_014748295.1 Planktothrix sp. FACHB-1355
ATCTCAAGATTTGCGCGAACAGCCTCATGATTATTTAGAATCGGCTTTACGATTGGTGATCAGTACAGAAGAAAAAAATAGCCTTTTCAATTATATTTTAGGCTTTGAGCTTCTGAAAATGATATTTCAGATGAGTTGGGCGCAACAAGAAAGATTATCTATATTACAAAAATCTCCAACCAGCTTTATCAAAAACTATATTAAGCCTATTCAAAAAGCTCACAAACTTAACGGTATAGTTGTGCCGAAATACGAAAGGATTTTCTTTGAAAAACACGATTATTATGTGCAAATACCCGATTTATCAGAAAAGCGATCGATCGAGCTAGTTATGAATACTTTTACCACAAATACAGTTAGCGATTTTGGATTTTCAATGATTCGCCATCCCCAATCTTTAACATTCGATTACGAATATATTTATCAACCGGAACAAGAGAGTATTTTCACTCAAGATCTGGAAGTGATTAATATTTAATAAAACTCAGCAAGTCAACAAAAATATATTACCATGAAAGCGCGTAAATATTTATAGAATAACCTTTATGGGACAAGACAATCCCTTGTTATTTCTGGTATATTTCGGATTTATGGTAAAAAAGATTTCGTGATATTAAACACAATTGCGCTCGGTGAGTGACGGCACGGGAAAATAATTATTAGTTGAAAAAGTAAAGTTATCGCTCGTGCCGTCCCCCACCCGACGATGAGATACTAATTTATCCAATCTCCCTGAATAGTTACACCACGGCTTGCCATTGTTTGTTCAAACAAATCGGTTGGTAATGCTTGTTCCACCGCCCAAACACCGGGTTTTTTCAGTTTGCCATTCAGCAATAATTCGGCAATGCTACCGGTGCCGTAGCCTGCTGAAATTGCGGTATTTTCATGTACTAAAGTCGAACAAAAACTAGCTATCTTTCCATCTTTTTTTCCGGTGACTTCCGAACGAATTGCTACGCCAATACCGCTGAAGCGATCGGTAAAATTAGTCATCTTGTGACTGACAGTAGATAAAAACTCGATCGTCGCGGTATTTTTGAGGACTTTGGGCGGCCAAAACTTAGCAACCCACCAAGTTAGGTAATTGTAAAAATCGGGAACGGAACCGAATTTTGTAATCACTGTTTTGACGGGAAAAGTATCCGGCAAAGTGAAAGTTTCTGGCATATCGTACCAGTAAACGCCAGTGCGACCGTAGGGAGGTGGGAATACAACCGTTTCGCGATCGCTATAAGGTTTCACAGTTTCCCACTGCCCATTTATCAAAGATTCAAACGGATTTTGCAAACCCAAAAACGTCGTTCGCATCACCGTGATTCCCGCACCGCCAGAACCCGATACTACATAACTGAGGTGAATCTTTTCTGCCTCATCCAATTGTTCCACACCCTGTCGCACCATGCTATTAGAAATGCCGGGAAAAATACCCGTATTCACAATTGCGGTTACGCCAGCTTGTTCGGCGGCAGATTTATAATTGAGCGCTTTGATTGTAAAAGAGCGATGATCGCTGACATCCAAATAATTAACGCCTTCTTCGATGCAGGTTTTCAGAACGATCGCATCGCGGTAGTGAAATGGCCCAGCGCAGTGGATGACAATATCCGAAGATGCGATCGCATTCCGCAATTTCTCCTTTTCCGCCAAATCCAAAGTCAAAAATTTTACTTGCGACCCCAGCTGCTGGGCCACCGCTTCCCCAGCAGCTGAATTTCGCCCGGTAATAGTAATTTCTGCCTTTGTGTGGGCAACTAAATCCGCAGCAACGCTGCTGCCAATTCGCCCGCTTCCTCCCACAATTAAAACTTTATCTGTCATTAGTCATTGGTCATTCGTCGAATGTTACTAAGATAAGCGAGGTAGAGCCTCAAAAACCTCGCTCCCAGGTTGAAACTAGGAGTGGGGGAGTGGGAAAGTCAAAAGTCAAAAGTCAAAAGTCAAAATTCTTCCCTCTTCCCTCTTCCCTCTTCCCTATCCCCTAACCCCTAACCCCTAGCCCCTATCCCCTAAGAAATGCGGAACACCGACGCGACGGTAGACTTGAGAGAATTGCCCGCATCTTTGAGAGTTTGGGCGAGAGGCTGCTGTGCGTGCAGGAAGATGCGAGCGCAATTGCGTCCCGGCATACCGGAAATTGAGCCACCCGGATGAGTTCCCGCACCGGTGAGATACAGTCCATCAATTGGCGTTTTGTAGTTTGCCAATTCCGGTAACGGACGGAAGAACACCATCTGGTCTAGGGTCATGTCGATATGGTAGTAGTTACCTTTGTAGGCTCCCAAACGCACTCCCAGTTCGGCGGGACTTTCCACGCGACGTGCGATCGTCGCAGTCTTGACATTGGGCGCGTATTCTGCGAGCTTATCGATAACGCGATCGGCTACTTTATTTTTCAATTCATCCGTCCAGCCCGTCCCATTTAAACCCGTTCCCTCCGCATCCGCAATTTGATAAGGCGCAAAATATTCGATCCAAAGCGTATGCTTGCCGGGAGGTGCCATCGACGGGTCTAGCATCGTCGGCTGAACTACATACATTGACGGGTCTTCCAGCGGAATTTTACCAACAGACGGATCGCTGTGGGCAATTTCCACCTGTCTGACAGAATCGGCAATCAACACAGAACCGATCAGATATTCATCTTTATGGTCGTGATGCACAAAGCGCAGCGGTTCATCCATCGCTAGGTCGATTTTGAGGATAGTTTCGTTATTATTAACGATGCGACGTTCCAAACGCTCCTTTAAATCTGGGTCGGCAGCATTCACATCGCTTTCATCGACCAATTGCAAGAACAAGCGCTTGGCATCAATGTTAGAAATAACACCTTTAGTTGCGCGGTATTCCCTGCCACCACCAGCCCGAACTCCCACAGCTCTACCGTCATCGATTAAAATCTTCTCAACGTGCTGGTCAGTAAGTATCTTTCCACCCAAACTTGTGACTAAATTAACTAGGGCCGTCACCAAAGCGCCAGTACCGCCTCTAGGTCTAGCCATGCCGGGATTGTGGCGCATTGCCATCATGATCGCACCCACAGCAATGCTTTTTTGAGAGGGAGGCGCACCGAGTTCGGATGCCAATCTTGCCAAAGGTGCTTTGAGAAACTCGGAATCAAACCATTCGTTGATGACATCCTCGGCGCTGGTTAGCATTGTACGTATAAAGTCCAGCGTTTTATCCGGGCCACCGATAACAGAAATTAAATCTTTCAGCTTTTTAAAGTCGTAGTTCCCAACAATATCGACGATCGACTTTGGTGGCGCGTTGAACATGGGAATCATAGCGCTGATCACCCGCTGCCAAAAGTCTGTGTATTGGGCATATTTTTTGGCGTCGCGCTCATTGTAGCGGGCAATTTCCGCACAGGTTTTCTCAACGGATCTGTGACCCAAAAAGTATTTACCATCTGGATGGGGACAAAATACCACTGGGTCGCAGTAAAGATACTCCAGGCCGTATTTTTCCAGTTCTAATTCTTCAACTACTGGGCCCAGATGGATGAATTCGTGGTCGATCGCACACAGGTTGAATTTAAAACCCGGTGCTTCTTTTGGCAATGCTTCCTCGGTAGTTGCTGCACCGCCAGGAACAGAGCGTTTTTCTAGTAATAAAACGCTATATCCTGCTTTGAGCAGATAAGCAGCACAAACTA
>NZ_JACJUP010000721.1:0-3682 GCF_014748295.1 Planktothrix sp. FACHB-1355
TCTGTTACCGAGAATGAGTTTGATCAAATTGGTGAGGGTCGAAAGTCCACCGATGTCTGTTATTTGATTGTCCCTGAGATTGAGGTAGGTCAAATTGGTGAGGGTCGAAAGTCCACTGATGTCTGTTATTTGATTGTAATTGAGATTGAGGTAGGTCAAATTGGTGAAAGGAGAAAGTCCACTGATGTCTGTTATTTGATTGTACCTGAGATTGAAGTAGGTCAAATTGGTGAGGGTCGAAAGTCCACTGATGTCTGTTATTTGATTGTCTTCGAGATAGAGGTAGGTCAAATTGGCGAGAGGAGAAAGTCCACTGATGTCTGTTATTTGATTGCTGGATAGATCCAATTCAGTGCGGTTTGAAAGTATCCGATCGGCTTCTTCACAATCAGAAGTTCCCGCAATCTCTAACAGCAAATCGATCGTATGCTTCGCCTCTTTTGAAAGGCTGTCTTTGTGCAAACACCAATCGGCAAAGCAGGTGAAGGTTTTTGTTATTTCTGGTTCTAGTGAGGACATCAGGAGATTTTTCAATTATAAGTGAGGACGACGTAACCAAGCTTTAACTTTTTCCGGCCAATGTGATGGACTATCTTCTGGACGAATTTTAAGATCGAACATGGAAAGAATCAGCGGTGCGCCACCCACTTTCACGCTCATCAATACATGAATAGCTATAGCTGCAACTACCACACACCAAGCTATCAGGTGAACGTAGTACCAAACATGACTCATTTCTCCTTTCGGTAACCAATTTTCATCCTGAAATTTACCCGAAACTAAAGCAAATATGCCTGCAACTAACATCATGGTATTGGCAAGGCGTTGCAAGCTGTACCACCAGATTGGTTTGCCTACTTTCGTTAAGTTTTTCAATGAATCTGGTTGTACTAAGCGTTGCGAACCCGCACGGATACTGTAAATAGCAAACAGAATCAGAATTGGCAGAAAGAAAAACCCAAATGTACCGTGAATATCGATTAATTCTCGGTTTTTGAGAGTTATTCCCAGGCGACCGAAGCGACCGTCCCAACTATCGTAGACTAAAAATCCGGTAATTGCTGCACCGATAACAATGAAAGAAGTGATGTTGTGCAGTAAACGGAAAAGTAGGGGTTGATATGGTTTAGATTGTGGCATTGGTATGTTCTGATGTAAGTTTTTTTAAATTGTATATTGACTCACTCTAACTCTTTCTCCACATCATCCCATTTCAACCAACCCGCTGCGGTGCGATCGCCACCCGCTGTTTTTAGTTCCGCAAATGCTTTCTCGGCAATTTGCACATCTTCTAAAGTTTCTAGCCATTCTATCAATGCTTCCCAATCTTCAGCATTCAAAACTGCCAGACGCTTTCCTTTTACGGTGACAAATTGGACAGATTGTAACAATTCAAGTCCTGTCATTTTCCGATCTCCACTACAATTTTTCTAGAGTTACCAAAGCATTGTAATCTGGAATACCAGAAGCAGGCGATCGCTTCTTTTTATCTAACAACACATTACCTTCCGGCCAATGTATTTGCAAATTACCCGGTTTCACAGTAGCGATGTAAACTTTTCCGCGCAATTCACCTAAATCGTTCTTTAAAACAACTGCATCGCCATCTTTTAAACCCAATTTTTCTGCATCTTCTCCACTCATCAACACCGCATCTCGCACTGCACCAGTAATCGCATCTTTTCTTTCTTGCACCATACTGTTAAATTGCTTCCCGCGTCGAGTTGTCACTAAAAAACAACCATCTGGCAATTCTCTTTCCGGCAAAGATAAAGGTGCAAAATGAGCTTTCCCATCCCGTGTCGGAAAATGCCAACCAAAGCAGAGATGGGAACCGCCATACTGAAATTGATCTCCCGCTTCTTGCAAATGTTGGATACCCGCATATTGAGGAATAACCAAAGCAATTTCTTCTCGAATCGCAGATGTGCCATCAAAATATATCTTATCTGCAATTTCCGGACGAATTCGCCTTGCCAATTCCATAAAAACTTGCCATTCCGGACGCGCTTCGCCAATGCGATGACCGGGTATTTCCGGACTGAAAATCACCCGCCGTTCGGTAGTGGTTTCTGTTACTCCGCCAGTCACTTCGTAGCGAGTAGTTGCAGGTAACAAAACGACCGTATCCGCAGGTTCGAGTAACATTTGAGAAGAGAGAACAATATCCATATGTACGCGCAGAGGAACACGCTGCAAAGCTGCTTCCACATATTCCGGATCTGGTAAAACTTCTAGAAAATTGCCTCCCACCGAAAACAACACATCTAAGTTATTTTCATAAGCAGCATCGATCGTTTCCGGTGCAGTCATTCCCTTGGATGTCGGTACTTCAAAACCCCAAATTTTACTCAACTCGGCGGCATTTTCAGGAGTGATGGGTTTACCCCCTGGCAAAACAGTTGAGTAGCATCCCATTTCCGCGCCACCCTGCACGCCGGAGTGACCCCGAATTGGCATTAAACCGCATCCTTCTCGACCGACGAAACCTTTAGTTAAAGCTAAATTAATGATGGCACGCACGTTATCTTCGCCGCACTCGTGTTGAGTAATTCCCATACTCCAAACAAATACAGCTTTGTGTGCTTCTCCTACCATTTTAGCGAAGGCGTACATTTCATCGCGGGTAGCGCCGGAAAGTCGCTCTAATTCTGACCAAGATTGCGGATCGAGAGTTGCTTTTAATTCGTCGAAGTTTGTGGTATAATCTTTAATAAATTTTTCGTCAATCCAGTTATTTTCGATTAAGTGTTTCAGCGTGCCATTGAGAAAGGCAATATCCCCGCCCACATTCACCAAAAAGAAATCCTCGGCAAATTTAGTTCCGAATAAAGCACTTTCCACAATCGAAGGAACCCAGTACCTTTCCATTCCCGGTTCCCGATAATTGTTGATGACAACTATTTTAGTACCTGCTTTCTTTGCCCAGTGAAGATATTTAACGGTGACGGGCTGATTGTTGGCCACATTTGAGCCAATGAAGACTAACAAATCCGTACCGATCCAATCTTTATAAGAGCAAGTTGTCGCGGCTACACCGAGCGATGTTTTCAGTGCAGATGTGCTGGGAGAGTGGCATACGCGGGCAGCGTTGTCAATATTATTTGTGCCGATCGCTCTCACGGCTTTCTGTGTTGCGTAATAAGTTTCGTTGACAGTTCCGCGACTGGTGATGTAGAAACCGAGTTTGTCGGGTGTAGTGGCACAAATGCGCGAACTGATAATTGCGATCGCCTCATCCCAACTTACCCGTTGAAAACCCTTTTCTCGCCGTTTCCGCACCATCGGATAAGGCAAGCGTCCCAAATCGCGCAACTCTGCACTGCGCTTATCTTTTAAATTAGAAACATCTTCTAAAATTGCCGGATCGAAAGCTGACATCGTGTTCATCCGCAACAAGCGCAAACGCACATTGCAAACGTGGATACCATCTGTTGTCCAATCTTTCATCCCGGTGGTGCCTAAAGCGCAACCATCGCACACACCTTTGTTGAGGACTTCCCAAGCATAAGGCAGATTGTCTAGACTCATCCAAATTGCTCGAAAAACTTCCCAATAATTGTTGGGATATTGTTCGCCAATGCCGAATGGTTTCCAACTTGCCCAATGTGCGGGAGTCCATGTTTTTGTCGGTTTTTTTAACATTTTTCTATTTAACCTCGCTGCCAAATTTTGATCGTTT
>NZ_JACJUP010000722.1:0-3677 GCF_014748295.1 Planktothrix sp. FACHB-1355
TCGAATGCGAATTTTTATAGCTATATAACAAAATGAGGATATGTAAAGAATCGAAAGTTAAATCTCACTAAGATAGAATAATCTCATCGATAGTCTTACATTGTTTGTGGTTCATACTTTGGGGTTTCCCGCAACGAACAACAAACAGCGTTACTATCCTATAGCCATTGGATTGACAGTTTTCAAAAGCAAACTCTTCATTAAAAATTTCGCTCGGTAAGCCGACAATGTTTTACGGCCATACGTTCAAAAAACTGCAAAATTTAACACCAACACCAGGATTTTGGCGTTGGATGAGAATTTTTATCGGTATTTGTTTGGGCATTCTCATGTTGGGATGGACAGCGACAGTCCAGCAACCAGTCGTCCTCACCATGTTGATGCAGGGTCAAGACATTGCTAATTGGAGGCCATTTGTCAGAGAATTTGAATCCAAAAATCCCGACATTCGTATCGACATGGTAGAAGGGCCCTTCGATACAAACTTAATCGAAGGGCTCTACACTTCGGCCTTTTTATTGGGAGAATCGCCCTACGATATCATCAACATGGATATTGTTTGGGTGCCCAAGTTTGCCGCTGCTGGATGGGTGATGGATCTCACAAATAGAATTAGCAAAGAGCAATTATCAAAATTTATTCAAGGTAATGTTGAGGGGGGACTATATCAAGGCAGATTGTATCGCATACCTCATGCTTCCGATGCAGGTGTACTTTACTATCGCAGTGATTTGTTGAAAAAAATTGGAGCTAAACCACCCGAAACATTTCAAGAAATGATCGAAATTTCCCAACGTTTAAAGAAAGAGGAAAAAATACCTTGGGGTTATCTATGGCAAGGCAAGCAATACGAAGGTGTATCGGCAATGTTTGTCGAGGTACTGGAAGGTTTTGGCGGTTTTTGGGTTAATTCGGAAACTTTGGAAGTGGGACTCGATCGACCGCAGGCAATCCAAGCAGTTGAGTTTCTTCGCAACACAATTACTAACAGTATTTCTCCCCCTGGCGTCACTACTTACGGGGAAGAAGAAACGCGCCTGCTATTTCAAAATGGCAGTGCGGTTTTCTTACGCAACTGGCCTTATGTTTGGAGATTGGTGAATCAGGAAGGATCGAAAGTCCGGGGTAAGATTGCCATCAAACCGATGATTCACGCAGCTGGTTATCGGGGTGGTTCCTGCTTGGGTGGATGGGGTTGGGGAATATCTAAAACATCAAAACATCCAGAGGAAGCATGGCGATTGATTCAGTACCTTACCAGCGAAGCAATCCAAAAAAGATTGATTCTGAATACTGGGTTAGTTCCCAGTTACAAATCTTTGTTTACAGATCCGCAAGTTGTTGCCAAATATCCTCATTATCCGCAACTGCTATCTGTTGTGCAACAACCCGCATTACGTCCGCCTTTGGCTCAGTATGCCCAAGCTTCCGATATTTTGCAACGTTATTTGAGTGCGGCTTTTACGGGACGCATGAGTGCAGAACAAGCAATGCAAGCAGCATCTGGCGAAACGCGCAATCTGCTAGGACAAATTAAAAAAATCCAAAATTCACAGCTGCAAACAGAAACAAAAAGTTAAATATTCAGTCATGATTCATCAGTCATCGTCAGATCATATCCGTTAGCATCGTTTCCATAAAAAATCGCTTTCTTATCTGCGTTAATCTGCGTTAATCTGCCTAATCTGCGGTAAAAATTTAACCCCCGACTCCCACAGATAACATGAGAGCATCACTCCTATACTACCGATGCCACCGGACATGATATCATTTGTAATTTAGCGATTACCAATTACGAATCAGCATGAAATCAGACCCTATACAGCAACGAGAACAAACAACTGGATGGATATTGGTATTACCAGCATTAATCCTATTATCGCTAGTATTTGCTTACCCGATTTTGAGGGCTTTTTGGTTGAGTTTATATACCCAAAACCTTGGCTCTCAGCTACAACGAATTTTTTCCGGTTTGAGCAATTATCAGCGGATGTTAGGTGATGGGCGCTTCTGGCAGAGTATGTGGAACACGACGGTGTTTACCGCTGGTTCTGTGCTGCTAGAATTAATTCTGGGAATTGCGATCGCACTGGTACTAAATCAAGCTTTTAAAGGACGCGGTATCGTGCGGACAATTACCCTAATGCCTTGGGCTTTGCCAACTGCTTTGATGGGCGTTGCTTGGGCGTGGATTTTTAACGATCGCTACGGCATCATCAACGATATTTTGCGACGTTTGGGCATAATTGAAACTGGGATTACCTGGTTGGGAGATCCTGTGCTGGCAATGGTGGCAGTAATTGCAGCCGATGTGTGGAAAACAACGCCTTTTATCGCGCTTTTATTGCTAGCAGGATTGCAATCAATTCCCAATGACCTCTACGAAGCTCACGCCCTGGATGGCGCTACTGCTTGGCAAAGTTTTCGGAGAATTACGCTACCTCTTTTGATGCCTCAAATTGTGATTGCTTTGTTGTTTAGATTTGCCCAAGCTTTTGCCATATTTGATTTAATTCAGGTGATGACTGGCGGTGGCCCTGCGGGGGCGACAGAAACAGTTTCTGTTTATATCTACAGTACGGTGATGCGTTACCTGGATTTTGGCTATGGGGCAGCGCTGGTTGTGGTGACGTTTTTGTTGTTATTAACTGCTGTCGCGATCGCCAGTTTCTTGTTGTCCAAAGCACGCTCTAACATTGCAGGAGTATCTTAAATTATGGCTATTGCACAAGAGCGATCGACATCTGCTTCAACTTTCAATTGGCGACAAATTATTTTGCCAGTTGCGATCTTCGCAGTTGTGGCTTTTTTCCTGGGGCCGATTATCTGGCAAGTATTAACTTCCATCAAATTGAATAGAGATATCTCTGCGGTTCCTGTTGTCTACATTCCCACACAAATCACGCTGGAACATTACCTATCTCTATTCCTGCGCCGTCCGTTTGCCCTTTACATTTTTAATAGCGCTTTTGTTTCCATTACTACGACGCTGCTGTGTTTGGCATTAGGCGCACCCGCAGCTTATGCCTTGGCGCGGATGCGATTTATGGGAAGAAAAATTATCCTCGCCAGTATCTTGATTGTGACTTTATTTCCGGCAGTGCTGCTATTTCTGGGATTGTTAGAAGTTGTGAAAGCTACCCACTTGGGTAATAACTATCTGGCACTCATAATTCCTTATACCGCGATCAATTTGCCTCTGACAATTTTGGTGATGCGGAGTTTCTTCCAACAACTGCCCAAAGATTTAGAAGATGCTGCTAGGGTAGATGGTTACAATACATTGCAAATGCTTTGGCATATTCTGCTGCCGATGACTGTTCCAGCACTGGTGACGACGGGAATCCTCACCTTTATTTCTGCTTGGAATGAGTTCATTTTTGCGCTTACTTTTATGACTCGCGAATCGATGAAAACGATTCCGGTGGCAACTGCACAGTTAAGCGGTGCTTCGGTGTTTGAAATTCCTTACGGGCCGATCGCAGCTGCTACTGTGCTGGGAACGTTACCTCTCGTTTTATTGGTTTTGTTCTTCCAGCGCAAGATTGTGCAAGGTTTAACTGCTGGTGCGGTCAAAGGATAGGGAAAAGTCAAAAGTCAAAAGTCAAAAGTCAAAAAAAAGAAGGAGCTAGCGGGTGGTTAAAAAAGTTTATTAAGCCAAACATTCAAATTCTTGA
>NZ_JACJUP010000723.1:0-3668 GCF_014748295.1 Planktothrix sp. FACHB-1355
GATATTTAATTGTTCCTCTGCCATGAGGTCGCCCACCGCGAACTTCTCCCCGATAGCTGCCTCCCTTTGCGTCTGTGCAAGTTCCTCTACCATCGAGATCGCTGTTGAAGAACTCTCCTTGACAGCGCGTACCATCCTTAGATACGTACAATCCCAGTCCATTAGGTTGGCCTAAAATGAACTGTCCCTGATAGCGATCGCCACTCGTATAGGTGATTGTCCCTCTACCGTGAAACTGACCGTCCCGGAACTGTCCATCGTAGCGAGTGCCATCAGAGAATACAAATGCCCCGCTACCATTAGGCTTTCCGTTGCGGAACTGTCCCTGGTAGCGGTTATCGTTACTGTAGATGAATTCTCCCCTTCCATTCGGCTGGCCATTGAGGAACTGTCCCTGGTAGCGGTCTCCATTACCGAAAACAAACACCCCTATGCCATTCGGCACACCATTGCGAAACTCTCCTCTGTAGGTATCTTTGTCAGTTCCAGTCCCACCGTATACGCATACCCCTCTACCGTTGAGAGTCAGAGAATTAGGTTGAAACGAGCCTTGACAGTAGGTGCCATCTGCAAATGTTACCACCTGTCCCTGTGATGGGAGCGGATGAATAATGTTAGCGCCAATTTCTAAACAAGATGCGGTTAATACTATAATTCCTATTTTCTGAATTGAGCCAAACATGGGTCAACTGTCTCCTATTTATGCCTGCATCTCACTGTTTGAACAGGCCACTTACTCATTTGCTTATGTCTCAATTATTAGCTAAAAGTTTTTTCTTACCCTTACTTAGCATAAAAATCTTTTTTGGAGCAATTGGCCCAAAAATAAGAGCCACTCAGCCAACCTTAACAAAAATAAATTTATCTTAAAATAAATTAATTTAAACAGAGTTTCCTTAAGCTCAAGACTTATGCAGCAAGCATCTGAGGTCGATCGCCAAACACAGTCCGAGGCTGCAAGCTTTGTCAGGAGCCCTGTCTGAGCCGCCCAGACCGTTACATCTGCGTTCCCAGATGCAAATGCCTAAGTCCTCAAGCCGTAGGATGAAGCGCATTTTTCTGTAAAATGCTCTATGAGATTTAGCCGAGCCAATATAAAGATCTATGAATTCAGCCTAAACTAGGCAGCAGTTCAACAGGTTGATATTTACGAATCGTGCTTCTCCCCACTCGCGGTATTGAAGCCACCGCTTTCCAAGACCGGAGTCAATGCGCCCGATTCTTTATGGCAGTGGCAGTGATTTTGGCATTCGAGATTAAGTAGAGACTGAGGTTAGGTATTGAGGTTGACCATGAGATTTCGCGGTTTAATCGTTGCATTCCTGGCATTGTGCTTGTGCGTGCTAACTGCTTGCAGTGAAGGTTCGGCAACTGCTACCAGCACCGAGCAATTGACTTACGACGATATCAGGGGTACAGGTCTGGCAAATAACTGTCCGCAGTTACAAGAAACGACTCGCGGTGCCATTCCCCTTAATGCCGGTGAGTCTTATGTAATTAAAAATCTGTGCTTACAACCGACAACTTTCTTCGTGAAGGAAGAGCCCGCCAACAAACGGCAAGAAGCTGAATTTGTTCCTGGCAAGTTGTTGACGCGGTACACATCCAGCATTGACCAAGTACAGGGGCCACTGAAAGTAAATGAGGATGGTAGCCTGACTTTTTATGAAAAGGACGGTTTAGACTTCCAAGCCATCACGGTACAACTGCCAGGAGGCGAAAGAGTACCTTTCCTGTTTACGATCAAAAGCTTAGTAGCCACAACCCAGCCGGGTGCGGAAAGTATTAATACCTCCACGGATTTTGAAGGTGAATTTAGAGTTCCCTCCTATCGCGGTGCGACCTTCCTAGACCCGAAAGGTCGCGGCACGGCGACTGGGTATGACAACGCAGTCGCTCTCCCAGCCTCAAGCGATGCTGAAGAGCTGACTCGTACCAACGTTAAGCGTACTGAAGTCAAAAAGGGTAGAATTTCCTTGCAAGTAGCGAAGGTAGATAGCGCTACGGGTGAAATTGCTGGCACTTTTGAGAGCGAACAGCCCTCAGACACTGATTTGGGAGCCGCCGAAGCCAAGGAAGTGAAGATTCGCGGTCTGTTTTACGCTCGTCTGGAACAGTCGCCGGCGTAAATTCACACATCAAGCCCCAATATTTTAAAGGGTCTTGACGATCCGATCGCAAAAAAAGGGCGCATTGCGCCCTTTTTTTCCCTACTCCAGTTTGTTGTCGGTCAAAACACAGCCAAAAATTTCAGTAGAAATGAGGTTGTATGCTTGGGTTAAATATCACTACTCTGTAAAGAGTGACTTCAGCATCGCGGCAAAACAGGTAGCCGCTTAAAGCTATCAGTAACTCCAAAACAAAATATATTTGGGGCTTTATTTGGTTAAGCTTTATGTTCGGGTTGCCTGTGGCTAGTTCTAGGCCATGCAAGAGGCGATCTCACCGCTTAGCCGATCGCAGATCACAGCTTCTTCACTGCCAAGTAAGTAAGACTGAGTTGGGCGTATCCTGGCTTCTTGTATCTACCCCACGAACTCCACCATGTCTACGACTCTATCTCATAGTTTGAAAAATGATAGCTTGCAGCTGTTGCGAGAATACCAAAAATCGCGATCGGCTGCTGTCCGCAACGAGTTGGTCAAACTGAATTTCGGATTGGTCAGAAAAGAAGCGCATTACTGGAGCAATCAATGCTCGGAAAGCTACGAAGACTTGCTCCAAGTGGGCTGCTTGGGTTTAATCCGAGCTATTGAACGGTTTGAAATCTGCAAAGGTCATGCCTTTAGCTCTTTCGCCCTTCCCTATATTCGAGGTGAGATTCAACACTATTTACGCGATAGAGGCTCATCTGTTCGCATTCCGCGACGCTGGCTGACGCTGCAACGGCAGGCTCAAACAGTAACGCGGGAACTCCAAGAGGATCTCCATCGGCAGCCAACCGATGCGGAAGTGGCAGCAGCGCTGGGAATTTCCGCACCAGAATGGCAGGAAATTAAATTGGCTTGTCAAAATCGTGCGCCTCTGAGTCTGGATACACCGATGGGAGATGAGGAAGAGGGTTCCACTTGTCTGGGAGAACTCGTTCCCGATCCTCGCTATCGCAGTTTTCAGTTAGCGCAAGAAGACCAGATTCGCCTGCAACAAGCTCTGGTTCAACTGGAAAAACGCACGCGAGAAATATTAGAATTTGTTTTCCTACAGGATTTAACTCAAAAAGAAGTTGCAGAACGCTTGGATATCAGCGTGGTAACAGTGTCCCGTCGTGTCAAAAAGGGGCTGGACTCGCTCAAGCAGTTGATGGGAGGAAGCAACGACTGAAGTCAAGTTCTTTCCATCAAGTCGATCGTACTTACTCGGTGGCAGCGACATTTTCTAGGAGTCAAAGTTAAGAGCAGTAGGTATTTTCCCATAACGGAAATAACCTACCACTCGGAAATACTTGCAAGTTTTTGATAACAAAACTCTTAACTCCAGCTGTACTTTTAAGATATAAATGTACCAGGCACGCGCTTTGTGTCCGGCGATCGGATGAGCCGGCCTTTTTGGCAGATGCAGGTAAAGCTTTTGGGAGACTGGCAATGCGTCAAGTTTCGTTCCTTACCTTTGTAGCGACGCTGGCTCTTTTGACGGGCGGATGTAATTTTTTTGGTGGCGGAGGTGGTGAA
>NZ_JACJUP010000724.1:0-3662 GCF_014748295.1 Planktothrix sp. FACHB-1355
TCGTATTGTTCCAATCTTTGAATAATCAGCACGGATGCAATTAAATCTTTAAATGGAACGTTAGAAGCTACAATCACAACGGAACCGTATTCGCCAACAGCACGAGCAAATCCCAAGGCGACACCAGTTAAAAGTGCTGGCATCAACGGGGGTAAAACTACACGCCAAAATGTTTGCCATTGAGATGCGCCCAAAGACCAGGAAGCTTCTTCAATTTCCTTTTCCATTTGTTGCATCACCGGCTGCAAAGTTCTCACTACAAATGGCAAGGAAATAAACAGCATTGCGACACCTACTCCTAAGCGAGTAAAGGCTACTTTTATTCCCAACGGTGCTAGCAGAGAACCGATCCAGCCGTTTTCGCTGTACACAGTTGCTAAGGTTAAACCAGCAACGGAAGTCGGTAAGGCAAAAGGTAAGTCGATCGCAGCTTCAACAAATCGCTTTAAGGGGAAATCGTACCTGACTAAAACCCATGCAATTAAAAAGCCAAATACTCCGTTAATTGCTGCTGCAATCAAGGATGTCACAAAAGTAACGTCATAGGTAGCCAGCGCTACGGGAGTGGTAGCAATTCTCCAAAAGTTAATCGGACTTTCTGTACTTGCTTTTAATATCAGCGCCGATACGGGCAATATTAGCATTACTGTAAGATAGCCCAGCGTAATTCGCCACGGCCAGGAAAGTTTGCCTACCTGATACAGATAGTTTTTCCAAGCGGGAGTCGATGCGGGATGAACAGATACACTCATAAGTCTTTCTTCGCGGTTAATTTTTACTTGCTAATTGCTTGCCGATCGCGGTTTATTGTTGATTTTTTATTTCCAGACAATATAACTTTGAACTATGAGCAATTAATTTCTAAAATTTTTACCTTTAGCTGCCAAAGGTAATCAAGAGCGGATTGAATTTGTTGAGGTGTGCCCTGTAATTCTAGATCGAATAACCCATTTCCTATGTTACTATTTTCTAGCATTGCCTCTGTAATATTGAATGTTAGACCATATTCGGAGGTTAGGCGGGAAATTACAGGTTCTTCTTGATAATTTTGAGGAATCTCTATTTTAATTCGCTTCTTCGTCGAGCTAACCGGTTCCAGAGGACGCTCTGGGATGTTCTGCAATCTGCTATCTGTTTGAGGGGCGAATTCAAACAACGCTTCGGTACAGAGGTTTTGTGGTTCTAAAAAATAAATGCGATCGTCCAGCCTGCTTTTCTCCCTCAGACTTTCCCGAATCATCCAAACAGGCCATAATAACGTCAGCGCAAAGCTTTTTAACGGCATTTGCTGGCTTTGCAATTCTTTTGGCGCAACCTGTTTTTTGGCATTCTTCAGAAAAGCTAAATAGCAAAAAAAGCCAGAAAATGTGTAACTTATGGCTAGATAGCCGACGAAGATGGCAGTCACGGTCAGCTCCTTTTTTCAGCAAGCGTTGAGTAGGGTCGGGGGTGTGGCGGAGATTCCTATCCACGCTACACCCCCATTCAGTCATTATTTGCCAGACTGAATTTTGTCAAAAACTGCGCCATCATCAAAAAACTTCTTCTGGATTTCATCCCAACCACCCAAATCTTGTGCGGTGAAGAGAGTTTTGATTTTGGGAAATTGATTGGCTACTTCTTGTTCCACTGTGGGATCGACGGGTCGGAAGCCAACTTTGGTAAATTCTCGTTGGGCTTGTGGGGTGTACAAAAACTGGACAAATGCCTCTGCAACTGCTCTGGTGCCGTGTTTATCGACGTTTTTATCTACAACGGCGACGGGATTGTCGATCGAGATATTGACGTCGGGGACAACGTAAGGAAGTTTTTCTCCGTTTAACCCAGCCAGAATTACTTCGTTTTCATAGTTGATCAAGACATCGCCCTGACCTTGTTTGAAAAAGGCATCGCTGGCTTCGCGAGCATCTCTGGGTAGAACGGGCACATTTTTGTAGACTTTAGTGACAAATTCTTCGGCTTTGGCATCGTCACCGCCAGTTTTGGTTACCGAACCCCACAAACCCAAGAAGTTCCAGCGTGCGCCACCGGAAGTTTTGGGGTTGGCAGTAATCACTTTTACGTCATCTTTTGCCAAATCTGCCCAAGTTTGAATTTTTTTGGGATTACCGTCGCGGGTGACTAAGGCGGCGACAGATTTGGTGACGATCGCATTGTTGGCAGCTTCGCTTTCCCATCCCGGTAAGATCAATCCAGCTTGCTCAACTTTTTTGGTATCCAGCGCTAAAGCTAACGCCACTACATCTGCTTCCAAACCATCAATTACTGCACGCGCTTGCGAACCAGACCCGCCATAGCTTTGGTTGAAGGTCACATTTTGATTGTGTTCCTGTTTCCACTTGGCTGCGAACTGGGGAATTATTTTTTCATAGGCGGCGCGGGTGACTGCGTAGGAAACGAGGGTCAGTTCGATGTCGCCAGATTTTCCAGCTGGGCTGGCTGCACCTGTCGATGTGGCGCTGGGGCTGGTATTGTTAGGAGAGCAGGATGCGATCGCGGCACTTATACTCACACCCACTAAGAATAAGCACACGAAGCCCTTTAAAGAACTAAACCTTAACTTGCCTCTCAACTGCTGTTCCCACCAATTTCTTGTGTACCTCCATAACTCTGCTGCTCGACGAGTCACCGGCTCAACTGCCGATAACCCTGGTTTTTTTCTACCCTGCCACAGACCCATCCAAATATTCTCCTTAGAATCTACGGTTAATTGCTAGGAATACCGTATTTAAGCTTATGACTTTAGATCGTAACCAGGCTGCGGCAAAAACGCAATGGGTATTTTTAAAGGTTTGGGATCGGGCCCAGTAGCGGTTGCTCCGATCGATTTGTGCGATCGTTCCGCGAAAGGAGCTAAAAACTGCTCTGTTTGCCCGAATTAAGCTACCGATCGCGCCAAGGCATCTACTGTGTGAGAGAGTAGGGGCGCAACTATTTGTTAGACTGCATCACATACTACATCGATTAAAATTTAGCATCATTCGATCGAAGTAGAGATGCGATCGGAACCAGATTTACTTTTTAGCTAGAGTAATGTAATCGATGAATAAATGGAACGACTACCCTAATATCGATGCAACCTCTCAAGTATATTGTTTCCAAAATTCCCAAAAAAATACCGCTGCGCCAAGTCCTGCTTATACCCTTTGCGATCCAAATATTCGGCGCAGTTGGGCTGACAGGGTATCTCTCATTTCACAACGGACAGAAAGCAGTTAATGACCTCGCAAGCCAACTGCACAACGAAGTAAGCGTCCGCATTCAGCAGAAAATCGCTAATTATTTGGATGCACCTCGTAAAGTGAATCAAATAAATATAAAGGCTATGCGTGGCGGTTATTGGAGTATAGAGG
Organism: Planktothrix sp. FACHB-1355; assembly: GCF_014748295.1. Lineage (NCBI taxonomy): Bacteria > Bacillati > Cyanobacteriota > Cyanophyceae > Oscillatoriales > Microcoleaceae > Planktothrix > Planktothrix sp. FACHB-1355. The sequence continues at coordinate 3,354 of NZ_JACJUP010000724.1, forward strand.
ACTTTGACAGCCAGAGAAAACAGTGCTGGGAGTTGGTGCAGATATTCTATCCTTCGGTAAATCTTTGTGGCTTTGGGAGCAATCAGGGGTTAAACACATCAGTTGAACGGGTAGGAAACGATTTTTTACTGAACACAACGGATAAGGTTAGTCGCGACTTTCGTACTTATGCCCTGGATCGTGAGGGGAATCCAACCAAACTGCTTAGTGCGGTCAAAAATTATGATGCTCGAAACAGACCTTGGTATATAGCTGCACAGCGAGCGGGCAAATCTGTGTGGAGCTCAGTTTTTCCACACTTTGTCAATA
>NZ_JACJUP010000725.1:0-3661 GCF_014748295.1 Planktothrix sp. FACHB-1355
TGCCTGACTTTTGACTTTTTCTAGCCCCCAGCCCCTAGCTCCTAACCCCTAACCCCTGGCCCAGATGAATCGGCGAGCCCTATTGTTAGTAAACCGTCACTCCCGGCGAGGTCAACAAAACCTCTCCCAGGCGATCGAGCAATTGCAAGCGTTAGGCTTCCAGTTGTTTGAGGAGTCTACCGAACAGCCAAAGCATCTACCCAAACTGATTCACAAATACTGCGATCGCGTCGATTTGGCGATCGTCGGTGGCGGCGATGGTACCCTCAATGCCGCCGCAGATGCTCTCCTGGAAACGCAACTGCCCTTGGGTATCCTCCCCTTGGGAACAGCTAACGACCTCGCTCGCACTCTCGGCATTCCCCCCAATCTACCCGAAGCTTGCCAAATTATCGCCGACGGTCATATACAGCGGATCGATTTAGGCTGGGTGAACGGCAAACATTTCTTCAATGTTGCCAGTTTGGGACTGAGCGTCAAAATTACCGAACAGCTAACAAAAGAAGTAAAGCAACGTTGGGGAAAACTCGCTTATGCGGCAACTGCTTCCCAAGCCATTTGGCAAGCTCGACCCTTCTGGGCGCATATCCGTCAGGGTGACGAGACAATTCGCGTCAAAACCGTGCAAATTGCTGTAGGCAACGGACGATACTACGGCGGTGGTATGCTTGTCCGCGATGACGCTAAGATCGACGACCAAAGGCTAGACCTGTACAGCCTAGAAATTCAGCACTGGTGGCAATTGCTGCTACAGCTACTGGCTCTCAGTCTGGGACAGCACCCACAATGGCTCGGTGTTCGCACTCTGGAAGGAGAAGAGTTTGAAGTGATTACGGTTAAACCTCGTCCCATTAATACTGATGGAGAGCTTACCACTTACACTCCGGCTAAATTTCGCCTCATACCACAAGCTTTGCCAGTCTTCGTCCCCACTTCGCCAGAAATTCCAGGCTTAACTGAATGAGCGCTCTGATGGCATCCGTGTATCAAACTAAAACCTTATGATTAATTTTTGTAGGCGTTCTCGAATTTCCCGTGACCTCATCTGCTCTTGTTAAGTCTCTGTCCGACAAATCGCACAACTGGCATAGGCAGGAAAGGGATGGATCGCTCCAACTCGATCGCAGCGATCTGGATTGACGCCAGCTTTACTTGGGAAGCGGCAACTATGACTCGATCTCCCAAGAGGTGTTCGATGGGTGGCATCCCCAGGGCCCCTAATCCAACCCTCACTCCCATCAACTTGATTGCGGCTTGTGAGGCAACTATATTTTTAAGCCACCGCACAAGCCAACTTTATTCCGGCTTTAGCTTGTAGGGCGACAATATTTTTCAGCCAACCCACGAGCTCAGTTTCTCAGAGTAGAGAGGTAAACGTGAAAAAGACAAATTTACTGATAGCAGCAGTACCGATCTCTTTAATAGGCATAGCCGCAGCCTATGCCTCCGGTTATCTAGTTTGCGCTGGGTCAAACCAGCAGTGCGTTCTGATTACAGGCAGTACCAACCTTGCAGATCCACGCGGTATTGGAATTAACTTATTTACAGCTCAACTAATAAGATGGTTGCCTTATGTCTGTCTGCTGGTGGGTGGCGCTTGTTGGATAATTGGTTTGCTCAAATCCGATCGCAAAAAAGAGCGCGTCTTGTGGGCAACACCTAGCGGCGCTTCTTCACCTGCTGCCATTTCCCCAGGAGAAAAGGAAGTAGCTTGGCACACCTTGGATGCCGAGAAAACCGTTCGCAGACTGGAGAGCGATCGCGATTCCGGTTTGACTGACGCCGAAGTTAAAAAACGTTTGGAAACCTACGGCCCCAACGAACTGCAAGAAACCGGCGGTCGCAGTGCTTGGCAGATCTTGCTCGATCAGTTTACCAACATTATGCTACTGATGCTGATCGGCGTAGCAATGATATCCGGTATCGTAGATTTAGTCAAGCTGCAACAGCCAGGAGGGTCTGGCGGTGAAGTTCCCTTCAAAGACACGATCGCCATCTTGGCAATTGTGATCCTCAACGGTGTTTTGGGCTACCTGCAAGAAAGTCGCGCCGAAAAAGCACTTGCCGCCCTCAAACGCCTTTCTTCTCCCAAGGTGCGAATTATTCGCGATCGCAGAACCATTGAAGTCAGCGCCAAGGAACTTGTACCGGGAGATATCATGCTCCTGGAAGCCGGAGTCCAGGTAGCAGCAGACGGACGTTTGATCGAAGAATCCAATCTCCAAATCCGCGAGTCCGCGCTGACTGGGGAAGCGGAGGCAGTAAATAAGCGATCGCAATTGCAACTCGACGAAGAGACATCTTTGGGCGATCGCATCAACCTCGTCTTTCAAGGTACTGAAGTCGTCCAAGGACGCGCTAAGGTCATCGTTACCAACACCGGAATGCAGACCGAACTCGGCAAGATCGCCGCCATGCTGCAAGGTGTGGAAAGCGAACCTACTCCCTTGCAACAAAGGATGGGTCAGCTAGGCAATGTCTTGGTAAGCGGCTCCTTAATTTTAGTCGCTTTTGTAGTAGCGATCGGTTTATTCCAAAGCGGCTGGAACTTAAACAGGTTTATCGAACTTGTGGAAGTTTCTCTGAGTATGGCAGTAGCTGTAGTTCCAGAAGGTTTGCCAGCTGTAATTACAGTAACTTTGGCATTGGGAACGCAGCGTATGGTGCGCCGCAACGCTCTGATTCGCAAACTGCCCGCAGTAGAAACATTGGGTTCGGTGACCACTATTTGCTCGGATAAAACCGGCACCCTTACTCAAAACAAAATGGTGGTGCAGGAAGTTGCCACCGGCGATGTCACATTCCGCGTCACCGGCGAAGGTTACACCCCCAAAGGCGACTTTCAATTGGACGATCGACCGGTCGCGAGCGATCGATATCCCGAACTGCAAACCCTGCTGTTAGCCTGCGTGCTGTGCAATGACGCCGAGTTGCAGTGTCAAGCCGACAACACACGCGGACGGGAAGGCGGTAACTGGATAATTTTAGGAGACCCGACAGAGGGGGCGCTGCTAACTCTGGCAGGTAAGGGCAATATCCAAAAAGAATCCCAAACTTCCCAAATGCCTCGCGTAGCCGAAATTCCTTTTTCCTCCGAACGTAAGCGCATGAGCGTGATTTGTCGGGGAACGGGAACAGGAGATTGGGAAGCAGAAGCGGGGGAACCGGGTTCCTCTTCTGTATTGGTGATGTACACAAAAGGTTCTCCAGAACTGATATTGGAACGCTGCGCTTCATCGCAGGTGGGATCTGACAAAGTTCCACTGACGGAAAACCGACGCCGGGAAATTCTCGATCGCAATAACCAGATGGCGGGTCGAGGTTTGCGCGTACTCGGTTTTGCCTACAAACCTTTGGGTGCCCAAACACCCGCAGAACCGGATGAATCGATCGAACAGGATCTCATCTGGTTGGGGTTAGTGGGAATGCTCGATGCACCGCGTCCGGAAGTGCGGGAAGCGGTAGCCAAGTGTAAGCAGGCTCGCATTAGAACGGTGATGATTACCGGCGACCACCAACTGACTGCCAAAGCGATCGCTTACGATTTGGGTATCGCCAATGAAGGCGATCGCGTTCTCAGCGGTCAAGAATTGCAAAGGCTCAGCCAACCAGAACTCGAACAAGTCGTAGAGCAGGTGAGCATCTACGCCCGCGTCTCCCC
>NZ_JACJUP010000726.1:0-3650 GCF_014748295.1 Planktothrix sp. FACHB-1355
AAAAATTTCCGACAGTTCTTTAGTAGCGGCGGCAACTTTGTCATCGCGATATATTAGCGATCGCTTCTTACCGGATAAAGCGATCGACTTGGTAGACGAAGCGGCGGCGCGTCTGAAAATGGAGATTACCTCGAAACCGGAAGAACTCGATGAGATCGATCGCAAAATCCTCCAGTTAGAAATGGAAAAGTTATCGCTGCAAAAAGAAAGCGATGTCGCTTCCAGAGAAAGATTGGAAAGACTGGAAAAAGAACTTGCCGATCTCAAAGAAGAACAAAGCACCCTCAACGCTCAATGGCAATCTGAAAAAGATGTCATTGTCGAGATTCAAACAATCAAAGAAGAGATCGATCGCGTCAACGTCCAAATTCAACAAGCAGAACGCAACTACGACCTCAACCGCGCCGCTGAGTTGAAATATGGGAAAATGACTCAATTGCAGCGCCAATTAGAAACAGCGGAAACCCGACTCGCGCAAACACAAAAAGCTGGCAAATCCTTACTGCGGGAAGAAGTAACCCCAGCGGATATCGCCGAAGTTATTTCCAAGTGGACTGGCATTCCCATCACCAAACTGGTGGAATCCGAGATGCAAAAACTGCTGAACTTGGAAGACGAATTGCACAAGCGCGTCATCGGACAAGATGAAGCAGTTACCGCAGTTGCTGATGCGATTCAGCGTTCTCGTGCCGGTTTAGCCGACCCAAATCGCCCCACCGCTAGCTTTATTTTCCTTGGCCCCACTGGTGTTGGTAAAACAGAATTAGCGAAAGCTTTAGCTGCTTATCTGTTCGACACCGAAGAAGCTTTGGTGCGAATTGATATGTCCGAATACATGGAGAAACACGCCGTATCGCGTTTGATCGGTGCGCCTCCTGGATATGTCGGTTATGAAGAAGGCGGACAATTAACCGAGTCGATTCGCCGTCGTCCTTACGCGGTTATCCTATTCGATGAAATCGAAAAAGCGCACCCGGATGTGTTCAACGTTTTGCTGCAAATTCTCGATGACGGTCGCGTTACCGATTCCCAAGGTCGCACGGTAGACTTTAAGAATACTGTGATTATCATGACCAGCAATATCGGTTCGCAATACATCTTAGATATTGCTAGCGATGATTCCCGCTACGAAGAAATGCGGAGTCGCGTCATGGATGCGATGCGAAATAACTTCCGTCCGGAATTCCTCAACCGCATTGATGAGATTATCATCTTCCACAGTTTGAACAAACAAGAATTGCGGCAGATTGTGCAATTGCAAGTCCAAAGATTGGGCCAACGTTTGAGCGATCGCAAAATTTCTCTCAAACTTGCCGATGCTGGATTAGACTTCTTAGCAGATGTAGGATACGACCCAGTTTACGGCGCACGTCCGTTAAAGAGAGCAATTCAACGCGAATTAGAAACTCAAATTGCCAAAGCAATTTTGCGCGGCGAATTCGCTGATGGCGATACCATCTTTGTGGATGTGGAAAACGAACGACTTGCCTTCAAGCGATTACCGCAAGAATTACTAACAGTTCAATAAATGTAGGGTGGGCAATGCCCACCTGATTTTTTTTTGTAATTTGCAAGTAAGACCGTATGGTTTCCTAATACAAGCCGGAGAGCCGTTTTATGCACCCTGAAACAGAGCAATTATTTGCATTGCTGGGAGACATTGTAAAGAATTTGAACTCCGGTGGAAGAGGCATTGGTAGTGAGGGAAATTACCCTTTCCGCCCGCTTGTTTGGGATACATCTGAGCAAGGGGAGTTCAGCTTTGTAAAGCTATTGCAAACTTCAGGCTTGATGGTGGAAATCGAACTTGATGAGTTAATTCAAAGCTGGCAAGGTAAATTTCTCAATCGAAGGCGACTGTCTCAGGAGCAAAATAGAGTTTTGTTTTCCGAGACTCTATCCAAATATCAGTTGTTATTCGAGACATTGCAAACAAAACTTGTAAATTTGCGCTCTTATAAGATCGAAACTTATGACGAGCGACGAGGTGAAATTAGCAACGACCAATTCAGACGCTACAACTTGTCAAGCGTTATAGTTGGGCAAACCAATGATGGCAATTGGGTGGCTTTCTCTCAGCAGCTTCCGCCTTCCGATAGGGCTGGATTTGGAAAACGTTTACCCAAGCAGGATTATCGCATGAGCCAAGCTGCGCTGGCTTTAAATGAACAACTCGATCCTATTTTGCTTGACCTGAAATCATTAATTGTTTGCCAATTTGCCAGTACATTCGATATGGTAATAGAGGCTATTATAAGAGCTACTGGTTTGCTAGGAATTTGGTATTTTAATATATTCGATGTGGAACAGGGGGCAGGTAACCCATACCAATACGGAGAGTTTGAAAAATTTGTAGCTTCTTACTTAAAAAATCCACTTATTTACGTATTTGGTAATGGCTCTCTGTATAGGCTATATATCATTGGCAAATGTCGAACTGGTGATTGGTTAGGAGCTTTAACGCTAGCCGTTTGGACATAGGCTGAGCTAATTTAATTTACAAGTGAGAACGATTTCTCAATGCAGGTTTATACTCGAAAGCTAAGTAGGTGAAGCTGGCAATGATTGGTTCACAGGCTACCACTTGCTTGGGTAACAGCATAGCTGCTGGAGTGTGTTGCTTCAGAAAGCGAAGGTAGAATAACGGTAAAAGTCGTACCCTTTCCCAGTTCGCTATCTACAAAAATATCACCGCCATGTGCCTCTACACACTTTTTAACAATTGCTAATCCCAGTCCGGTGCCAGAAATTTTACCCACATTTCTGGCGCGATGGAAAGGCTGAAATATTTCTTCTAGATCTGCTGGGGGAATGCCAATTCCTCGATCTTCAATTCGGAAGACAACAGCTTTTTCCTCAGCGATCAATTCAAACCTGATTGTACCTCCTCCTGGTGAATATTTAATAGCATTGCCAAGCAAATTGGCTAAAATGTGCCGCAGAAGGGTTTCATCCCAAAGTGTATCGTCAAATTCTCCTTGGCTTGTGAAAATAATTTCATACTTTTCGTTGGCAACGAGTTGTAGCTGTTCCACCATCTGGTAGCAGAAAGCATCCAAATTCAAAGGTATAGGGTCCCACCGCAGTTTACCAGCATCGGCTTTACTTATGAGTAAAACTTCATCTAATAGCTGAGCCATGTCCTTGATCGCCGATCGAATTAGTTGGAAATGAGAAAGTTTTTTCTCCTCGCTCAATCTATGCTCTTTGTCTTCCAGCAATCCAGCCGCCAGGAGGATAGCATTGAGAGGATTGCGGAAGTCGTGAGAAATCATAGAGACGAATTCAGATTTGATCTGGTTGATTTCGTTGGCTTTAAGGAGTTCGGCAGTTCTTTCTCGAACTCGCATTTCTAACGTTTCATTTACTTTTCGTAAGGATTCGGAAGCCTGCTTGCGCTCGATCGCATAGCATAGAGAACGCGCCAGCAATTCTCCATTTACCTGGCGCTTGACTAAATAATCTTGTGCCCCCTGTCGCACCGCCTCAATTGCCAGTTCATCATCATTCATATTTGTCAGCACGACAATTGGTAAGCTGGGGGCGAGCTTGTTCAAAGGCGCGATCGATCCCAGACCCTGGCTGTCTGGGAGCGTCAGATCTAACAAAATTACATCAAAGTAATCTTCAGCAAGGCGATGGAGTGCTTC
>NZ_JACJUP010000727.1:0-3649 GCF_014748295.1 Planktothrix sp. FACHB-1355
ACTAGAGGCCCTTTAGGTAGCAGCATATGAATGCCAAAGGCGAGTCCTGCCGTCAGCACCATCCCGACGGACAAGTTTGTACCGCAGCGGGGATGCACCGCTAAATTCCATTCACCGCCGGTAATGCGTTGCAAGGCTGTACGCACGGCACGCTGCAAAGAAGCTGCATTGACATTACCGTAGAGGTAAAAGCCCCGCTCGGTGGACATCCCGCCCAACAGATCGTTATCCCCTCCTCGCTCTCTTTGATTGCCAGATTCGCTCAAAACCCAAACTGTGGCGTGTTCCAAGGCGTGTACCTGTCGCAGCATTAAAAATTCTTTTAATCCTGGGACAAAGGGAAGTTGCTTGAGGAAATCGGCATCTTGTCTGGGGTGAGGTGCTGTCCAATCCAAACCGAAAAAGTCAAAGGGAGATTGAGGAGAAGCAGAAGTCGTCATATCAACAAATCCGCAGTGCGGATACAGCTTAAGGATTTTTATCAACTGTATCGCGATCTCCCTAAGTTGCCGGCCTAATTTTTGTATGCAAAAATCTAGGAAATTATTTGATCTTCCCTGTATGTCGGCAGCGTGCAACAGTTCACTTCATCTATACAAACTTTGCCCCACTGCAAAGCCCAGCGCACCAATGCCACCCGGTTGTCAGTCGCTGTTTTCGTGAGAATATTGCTGATGTGGTTGTCAACGGTGCGTTTGCTAATTTCTAACTTCTCGGCAATTTTCTCATTGGTTAAGCCAGCAGCTACCAGCTCGATAATTTGCAGCTCTCTGTCAGAGAGAGAGGCCGAAGCCCCAGACGCGGTACCAGCCATAATAGATTTCTATACCTGTATATGTACCTATTGTAATTTTACGTGAACTACCACACACCGATCGCGCTTGCGGTACGGTGTGGGCTTCCCAATTCATCGGCAACCGCCTCTACAGTCGTAGACTTACGCCCAAACCGCTTTGGTCTTACATTGCCTCCAAGGGCAGTGACGCTGGTTCCCAACGCCAAAATCCGCAAGCCTTCATTTTTGATATTGATGGCAGCATTCACGTCTCTGTCATGATACACGCTGCAATGAGGACAGAGGAAAGAACGCACCGAAAGATCCATCTTTGGAATCGGTAGCAGTGTTGCATTGCACAAATGCGACGAAGGGAAAAATCGCCCAATTTCAAGGTAAATCTTGCCTGACTGCTCTGCTTTGTACTTCAGCATGGTTTGAAACATTCCCCAACCAGCGTCACCTATAGACTTAGCTAGGTTGTGATTCTTGACCATTTTTTTCACTGCCAGATCTTCTACGACAATGACTTGGTTCTCGTTAACTATCTGCTGCTTCAGCTAAAGGTTTATAGTCTTGCCATAAGGCACTTCAAGGAATGTAACTGTGAGTCAAATCCGTGTTCTCTGTCTGGGTGAAATTTTGTTCGACTGTTTGGCCGATCGAGCGGGACGCGCACTTGACGAGGTTGAATCTTGGACTCCCTATCCGGGGGGCGCTCCGGCCAATGTTGCTTGTGGTTTGGTAAAGTTGGGGACAAAATCTGGATTTATCGGTTGTGTTGGTGAGGATGAACCTGGGAACGCGCTGGTGCAACTGCTACAAAATGTTGGGGTGGATGTAGCTGGAGTCCAACGTCATCCTACCGCGCCAACGCGGCAAGTTTATGTTTTGCGATCGCAAACCGGCGATCGCTCTTTTGCAGGTTTTGGAAATTACAATACTACAGAGTTTGCCGATACTCGCTTACAAGCTGCCGATCTGCCAGTTAAGTTATTGGAAGAGGCAGAGTTTTTGGTTTTGGGGACTCTGGAACTAGCTTATCCCCAAAGTCGGGTAGCGATCTCCCAAGCCCTTCATATTGCAGAGCAGCATTTTGTCAAAATTCTGGTAGATATCAATTGGCGTCCGGTATTTTGGCCTCATCCAGACCTCGCTCCTCACGTTATCCAAGATTTACTCAAGCGCGTTGATTTTCTCAAGCTTTCTGAGGAAGAGGCGGAATGGTTGTTTGGCACTATCGATCCGGGTGCGATCGCTCATAAATTGAATCACTGTGAAGGTGTTTTAGTCACCGCTGGGGAAAAGGGATGTGCTTATTATTTGGCAGAAAACCAAGGCGAATTGCCAGCTTTTTCAGTGGATGTTGTCGATACTACTGGTGCGGGGGATAGTTTTGTGGCTGGGTTTGTGCATCAACTCTGTCAGCATGGGATTAAATCTCTGAGCGATGCGGATACGGCTAAACGCATTGTCACTTATGCTACTGCTGTGGGTGCGTTGACGGCAACGAAACCGGGTGCGATCGCAGCTCAACCCACCGCCGCTGAAGTGGAAGATTTCTTGCGATCGCATCAAAATTTGTCTCTTTAAACACAAAAATATTAACGTACAAAGCAGTAGGGTGGGCATTGCCCACCTTACTTGTACAGGAACGCGATGATTCCAGAAATTACCCAACGGCTTTTAGCTGCCAAAAAAGAAATGAAGCTCAGCTTTGCCGATTTAGAAAAAATTTTAGGTCGAGATGAAGTATGGATCGCCGCCGTAATTTATCGTCAAGCAAGTGCTTCTGAAGAAGAAGCAACTAAATTAGTTGAAGCTTTGGGACTTGGGGCGGCTTATGCTAAAGAACTGACACAATATCCCGTCAAAGGATTGGGGCCAGTTGTTCCTACAGATCCATTAATTTATCGCTTTTACGAAATTATGCAAGTTTATGGAATGCCTCTGAAAGAGGTGATTCACGAGAAGTTTGGCGATGGAATTATGAGTGCGATCGACTTTACTTTAGATGTGGAGAAAGAAGAAGATCCGAAGGGCGATCGCGTAAAAGTGGTTATGAATGGCAAGTTTTTGCCTTACAAAAAATGGTAGTTTCAGAGCTACGAAATTTCGCGTTTTAGCTTGTTCGTCAGAGGATTTTAGATTTTGGATTTTGGATTTTGGATTGATTTCATAAATAATCTAATATCTTAACCAAACTTATCGATTCTCAATCTAAATCTAAAATTGCTCTGTCACTAAAGACGATCGCATTTTGTTTGAACGATCGAAAAAAAGGGTGACAAGCCTTCCATTTCAAGGGTAATCATCAAAAAATTTTTCCCAATTTCCAGAGCCGTCCGCTCATTGCGGAGTCAATCCAAAATCCAAAATCCTCTCATCTAAAATTGTCTGACGAATCCGAGTAAACCGATTAATGCGAACGACAATGTTAGTGCTAACATGATAACGATTGCATTTCCTTGCCGCTTTTGCTAAGGAAATACAGGGCGTAGAAGTACAGTAACTTTTTACACGAAGCTTGTACCAGACAAGTGAGATATTTGTCTGTAACGCCTGTAACTATTGAACTAAATTGAGAAATGTCAGAATCTCTTAATCCTCCCACAACCAAGCCTAGCGTTCCCCATTTCTCCTCTGGGCCTTGTGCCAAACGTCCTGGCTGGTCTGTTTCTGCGCTGCAAAATGCCTGTGTCGGTCGTTCCCACCGTTCTGAAGATGGCAAAGCCAAATTAGCAGAAGTTATCGATCGCTCCAAGAAAATTTTAGGTGTTCCCAGCGATTATCGTCTAGGTATCGTTCCGGCTTCCGATACTGGCGCAGTCGAAATGGCATTGTGGTCGCTACTGGGACAAAGACCCGTCGATA
>NZ_JACJUP010000728.1:0-3647 GCF_014748295.1 Planktothrix sp. FACHB-1355
AGGCGCTGCAAAGGTTAAAAATTGCACAACCAGATCTCATTTTATTAGATGTAGTGATGCCGGGAAAAGATGGCTTTGAAATCTGCCGCCGTTTGAAAGAAAATCCATTAACACACGATATTCCTGTGATTTTTATGACATCCCTGGCTGACACGACCGATAAAGTTAAAGGGTTAAAGTTAGGAGCTGTAGACTACATTACCAAACCATTTCAAGCGGAAGAAGTCCTAGTTCGGATCGAGCTGCATCTCAGGTTAAGAAATCTTACTAAGGCGCTAGCTACAAAAAATGAACAGTTAAAGGTAGAAATTAAAGAAAGACAGGCTGTAGAAGCAACTTTGCGGGAACTACAACAAGATTTAGAACAACGGGTAGAAGCAAGAACAGCCGAACTCAAGGAAGCCCAAGTATGGCTTGTGCAATCTGAAAAAATTGCCAGTCTGGGACAATTGGTTGCGGGTATAGCTCACGAAGTAAATAATCCCGTTAATTTCATAGTGGGTAATTTAGGACATATCGATCGCTATTTTGAAGACTTAATCGCTCTGCTCAATCTCTATCAAAAATATCTGCCGGAACCACCTAATGAAGTTATAGATAAAATAGAGGAAATTGAGTTGAAGGAGTTGTTGTCAGATTTGCCCAAGGTGTTGAATTCTATGCACATCGGTGCAAGCCGTATTTTAGATCTTTCTTCTTCTTTACGAAATTTTTCTCGCTTGGATGACGCAGGTAAAAAAAATGTTAATATTCATGAAGGGATTGAAAGTACGCTTCTAATTTTGGGACACCGTTTGAAAGCTAGACCTGATTATCCAGCTATTCAAGTAATAAGAGAATATGACGACTTACCCCTTGTTGAGTGCTATCCCGGACAACTAAATCAGGTATTTATGAACTTGATCGCCAATGCGATCGACGCGCTAGAAGATAAAATACACTCTCAAAATATAGATGATAAATATGCAAATTATCAACCCACGATCCATATTAAAACAAAAGTTATAAAACGGCAAGTATTAATTCATATTATCGATAATGCCGCTGGTATAAGTGAGGAATTCCAACAACAAGTTTTCGCTCCCTTCTTTACAACTAAGCCCCCCGGAAAAGGTACGGGATTAGGGCTATCTATCTCACAAAAGATTGTAGTTATCAATCACAGCGGACAGTTGACTTGCAGTTCGGTAATCGGACAGGGTACGGAATTTGTGATTAAAATTCCGATTTAGAGCGTTTTGTAACTATCTTTTGATTAAAATAAATAATGCCACAACTAGGACAAAATAACCAAATCCTTTCTCCAAATCTTTAGGAAGGAAAAACTTTGTGAAATACGTTCCTATGAGGATACCTGCACTAGCAACAGCTGTAAAGGATTCTAGTAAATTCCACTCTACAAACACATGACCGAAGTATCCTGCAAATCCGGTAACTGATTTGAGAGCTAAAATAATCAAAGATGTACCGATCGCTTCTTTCATGGGAGTATTTCCTAGCAATACTAGCGCCGGTATTACTAAAAAACCACCACCAATTCCAACAAATCCGGTAATTATTCCCACTACAAACCCTTCCATTACTATAGCCAGCCATCGGTATTTATGAGGCTCGTTATCCTCAGAATTTAACTCGACAATCTCGTCAAATTCATCGGTTTGATTTGCTCCTTTACGAAGCATAGAAATAGATGCTATCAACATAACGAGCCCAAAGGTAATTAACTGAATAGTCGGGGTAACGATGGGAAGAAAAGTAGCACGAGCGCCAAGATAAGCACCCAACATAGCTGTTGGGGAAAATAAGGCAGCAATTTTCAAATTTACATTTCCTTGCCGCCAGTGAGGAATCGCGCCAATAATACTAACAGTACCAACAATAACCAAGGTCATGGCAAAGGCTGACTGAGCTGGCACTCCCATTATGTAAATTAAAATAGGAGCCGCTAAAATCGATCCTCCACCGCCTATTAACCCCAAGCTAATCCCAATACAAGTTGCTAAAATATGTCCAATAATCCAAGCAGTCATTGTTTCATTCCATAAAACCTTGGTCTAGAAAGCGTTTCGCTACTTTCAGACATCCCTAAAATGCCCTTTATCTTTAGCTTTTAAACACGCACTAACCATACGGTTTATTTGCTTATTATTTAGGTTTTTCACATATTAATATAAATTTTACAATTTGACAATAGCCAAAAATTTTTGCAGATCGGTTAGGGCTCGGTAAACCCTTATTTAGAGAAAGAAATACTTACGTATCGATCGAAAAATATCTCGCTTGCTTTTTTACTCATCTGGCGATCGCAATGAGTACTCCGGGGCGGGGTTGCCTCTTTCCCAGTTCCAATTTTCGCTGCGATCGAGCTAAGCAGGATATTTTATGCTTAAATAGTAATATAAGTAATTAAGAAAACTTTGAAACAGTATAAGGTGGAGCAGAAAAGCGAACACCAGCCCTATCAATGGCAGCAAGCTGCCGTCCCACAGAAGGAGGAAATCAAAAAAGATGGCAAAAGTGGTTGTAATTGGCGCGGGATTGGGGGGGCTGCCCACCGCTTACGAACTGCGACATCTGCTGCCGAAAGAACATAAGGTGACGTTAATTTCCGATCGACCCGAATTTACTTTTATTCCTGGGTCGATTCGGGTAGCGCTGAACCTCAAGCCTCTGGAAGACATTCAATTAAACTTAGCTGAATTAACCAAGCGGCACGGTATTGAATGGATACTGGGAAGAGTAACAGCTTTTAACCCTGAAACCAAACGCATCACTGTAGAAGAAAATCGAATAGTTGATTGGGATTATGTGGCGATCGCCACAGGTGCTTCCTTTGCCTTTGATGCCGTGCCCGGACTGGGCCCAGATGGAGGTTATACCCATTCAGTTTGCTCGCCCAATCATACTTTAGAAGCGCGAACAGCTTGGCTGAAGTTCTTAGAAAATCCGGGGCCTTTGGTGGTAGGAGCAATGGCGGGAGTTAGTTGTTTTGGGCCAGCTTATGAGTTTTTGTTAATGGCAGAGTGGGAGTTGCGGCGCAGAGGTTTGCGCGATCGAGTATCGATTACTTTTGTGACGCCAGAACCTTATCTCGGACATTTGGGATTAGATGGTTTGAGTAACTCCAGACAATTAACGGAAAACCTGCTAAAAAAACGAGGAATTGAGGCAGTAACTAATGCGAGAATTACTTCCGTCGATGCGGAAGCGATCGCACTATCTGATGGGCGCGAACTTCCCTATCAATATGCCATGATACTGCCAGCTTTTCGAGGAGTAGAATTTATCGATCGAGTACTTGGCTTGGGCGATCGCAAAGGGTTTATTCCCGTATTGCCTACCTACGAACATCCTCAATTTTCCTCCGTTTATGCCCTTGGCGTGAGTGTGGCATTGCCGGAAACCAAAGAAGTTGCGCCGCTGGGATTACCCAAAACCGGACAAATGACAGAAGCAATGGGATTAGCAGTCACACACAATATCGCTGTCAAGTTAGGTGCGATCGCAGATCATTTGAAAACACCTACGTTGGAAGCAATTTGTTTTGCTGAATTTGGCGATACGGGGATTGCCTATGTTGCAGCCCCCGTTTTGCCAGATCCAGAAACAGGTAAACGGCGTTACTCCTACGCTTTGCAAGGACGCTG
>NZ_JACJUP010000729.1:0-3644 GCF_014748295.1 Planktothrix sp. FACHB-1355
GGCGTTTGATATTGGCGATATCTCAGAAGAGGATTTTGAAATTCAGGAAGAGGAACTTTTGTTAAAAATACAAGCAATGGAAGAAGAAGCAGAAGAATCTGAATGAACCGATTGCAAATTTCTGATTTGAGATTTCAGATTTTATTTTGCCAGTGTAGCTGTAGGGGTAATGGATGAATTACTCCTACAGCAGTATGCCAAGCAATACCAGTAGTAAATCCTCTGATTAAAATTCCAGGATAAAAGTTTGGAAACTACTTGACTTAGACTCTTTATTATCAGCAGGTACATTTTGAGCAGAACTTGTTTTTTGTTTACGCACCCTCTGCACTTTTACTTGCGGTGGCCCTTGGGTGAAAGTAGGAGGTGATTTACGTAACTTCTTAATTGTTTCTTCCGTATCTTCTATTTGCTTATCGAGAGTTCCTAGTTGTTCTTTCAAGAGGTTAAGGCGCTGTTCCATAAACTGCATCTCCTGTAAGATGCGCTGCCGTTTCGTTACCATCTTATAGAGTTCGAGTTGCTCAGACGCCTCAGTTTTCTCGCGAGGTATAGTGCTGATTTTAGGCCGAATTGTGCGTAGCGGACTTTTGTTTTGCATAAAAGCTTTCTGAATAATTCAAAATATTATAGCTTTTTCTCGCGGTTCGCCTATGTATTTTCGTAAAGAAACCGGGGTTCTTCAAAAAACTCACGAGCATTTGCAACCGCAGTTGCGATCGACTCCAAAATATGACGCTGTTGCGATTTAAGCGTAGTAACTACAGTCAGCATTCGCGTCACAAAAGTACTGCCTGCTAAATCTTTACCACAAAAGCTCGCCTGGTGGTGTGCGGTAGGCGCACCCCCTGAACGGTTACATTTTGGATTTTGGATGAGAGGATTTTGGATTGGCTCGGCCTTGAAAATTGTAGAGACGTTTCATGAAACGTCTCTACAATCGATCGACATAAAGGCTGTCCTTGAAACCGATTTGCTAAAACAAGTTTAGAATTAAGCGGGACGCTGTTGCATTAAAACTTGGTGAGCGTAGTGGAAATCCTCAGTTGTAATGCGAATTGCTGCCGGTTCGCTCATTCCTTGACTGCGATAGCGACGGATTGCTTCGACAGCAGCTCGATCGCCCAACAATGCTAAATCCGCCCCATTCCAACCCTCAGTTACTGCTGCCCAGTGGACCAAATTCACATCTTGCAAAGGACGGTCTTGATTGTGAACTTGTAGAATTGCGAAGCGGTTTTCTAGATCGGGTAAATCTACTTTTAACTGTAAATCTAACCGACCTGCTCTCAGCATCGCTGGGTCTAGTGCATCGGGACGATTGGTAGCAGCAATCACCAAGATGTTAGCACCTGTTGGCAAACCATCCAATTCTGTGAGCAATTGTCCCACAACGCGATCGCTCACGCCAGAATCGCCACTGTAACGACCGCGCACTGGCGCTAAAGTGTCAATTTCATCGATAAATACGACACAGGGAGATGCTTGTCGCGCTTTGGCGAACAATTCCCGCACTGCTTGTTCCGAAGCACCCACCCACTTGCTGAGCAATTCCGGGCCGTTAACGCAGATAAAATTAGCTCTAGCTTGGGAAGCGACTGCTTTAGCTAACATGGTTTTGCCGGTTCCGGGTGGTCCCCAGAGTAAAATCCCTTTGGGTGCTTTTGCTTTTGTTCTTAAGTAAAGTTCGGGATGAAGGAGTGCGCCTTCGACGGATTCCCGCAAAGTTTGCTTAATATTTTCCAATCCGCCGATTTCTTCCCAAAAAACATTGGGGGATTCTACTTCCACAGAACGCAAAACGGCTGGTTTAACTTCTTTAAGCGCTTGTAAAAAATCCGCCTGAGTAACGGTCATGGTATCGAGAATTTGCGCTTCGATCGAAGGTACTTGACGACGCAAAGCGCTGTAAGCGGCTTTTTGACAAACGGCTTTTAAATCTGCACCGACAAATCCGACTGCGAGGTCTGCGATCGCTTCTAAGTCTACCGTCAAATCCAAAGGCATGACGCGAGTTAATATTTGCAATATTTCCCTACGTCCCTGACGGTCGGGAACGCGGAAAAGCACTTCGCGATCGAATCTTCCCGGACGACGCAAAGCGGGGTCGAGATGATCCGGACGATTCGTTGCAGCTAATACGATAACGCCTTTAGTTTGAGCAAATCCATCCATCAAGCTGAGGAGTTGCGCCACTACCCGTTTTTCCACTTCTCCTTCTACTCTGCTGCGGTCTGGGGCGAGGCTGTCGATTTCATCTATAAATATGATACAAGGGGCACTTTTAGCTGCTTTTTCAAAGATTCCCCGCAATTTTTGTTCTGCTTCGCCGTAGTATTTGCCAATTACTTCCGGCCCTGCTATTGCAATGTAATTCACTCCCAATTCTTCCGCAAGAGCGCGGGCGGTGAGAGTTTTGCCAGTACCGGGAGGGCCTACTAATAAAACGCCTCGCGTCGGTTCCAGTCCGATTTTATCGAGTAAATCGGGACGTTTTAAAGGGATGGCGATCAGTTCTTTCAGTTCTTTGAGAATTTCACCCAATCCGCCAACATCTCTGAGGGAAGGACTTGATGATGTCTGCTGCGGTTTGACAGGATTTGGCGAGCTAGAATTGGAGTCGCCATAACTGGGCGGCTGGGTCGTGCGGAAAGGAGTTGGGCCGACATTGACATTGCCAGCGCGAGGAATACCTCCAGCACGAGGAATACTGCTGAGAGTGCGAGTGCGAAACTGCATATCTGCCTTGATTTCTCCGGCTTCAATTTTTTCTTCCAAGGCTTTTGCAAGTTCTAGTAACTGCTCAAAACCTTTGAATAGATCGCTCATGTCTGTTTCTCCCTCTTTTGTGCAGTCAAGTTTTCCGCACCAATCTGTTCTAAGTATAGTGCGGACTTGCCAACAGCGCTGACGCACTGCTGGGTTATCACAATTCGATAAATTTACTGCATTATTTAGGGAGTATGAATTAACAGTAAAAATTTATTCTTAATCATTCCTTCCCCCGCAGACTGATTTAATAGCACTAATGCTTTTATCTCAAAAGGTGTAAATCTTTAAGCGAAGAATATAAAGATTTTTGTCCGATAAAAAGATTATCTCAATTAGGCTTTTAAGAATTAGGCGCTAAGGGAAAGAAAACGGAAAAAGGCCGATAGTACTCATGCTGAGCGGCTTTCAAAGGTCTCATTTTTGGACGGACGCGCCAGGGTTTGAGTGATGTCAGTTGGCCTACAGTGACCCATACAGCGCCTCAGAAACCGGGTTTTTGTCTACCTCAGCAATCTCATGTCTATTGTTAATTTTTGTATAGTTTTAGGATTTAATTAACTTAATTTTGGCATTAAGAAATTGTATGGCTATCAATTATCAGCGGGACATTTTGGTGAAGAAAGGGAACAGGGAACAAATTTGTCCCGCTGAATGGTTGGTAGTCTGCAAAGCCTTGGACTGTCAAAGCATTTGAATATGAACATTGGATTCAAGTATAAATATTTACCGAAATGCTCATAGTTTTGTCAGGTTAGGGCCAACATTTTTACTCTGGCTATGAAATAATAACGGGACAAAAAAGCGAAATTTAAGAGTCACTAGGGGCGGGTAAAGTCATTATTCATTGTTAGGAAACTCTAAATTATTTTCCA
>NZ_JACJUP010000073.1:0-11542 GCF_014748295.1 Planktothrix sp. FACHB-1355
GTTTTTATTTTTTCATCTAAAGCTTTTTGATAATTAGCAGAATCTCCTCTTTTTTGAAATAGATTTGCGGCTAGTTCAAAATCTGCGATCGCATTAAATTTATCTCCAAAACCAGTACGAGCAATTCCTCTATGATAATAAGCTTCTGCTAAGTTTGGTTTAATGCTTAAGGCTCGATCGAAATCATCAATTGCTCGTAAATGATATCCGAGTTTTGAGTGCATCAAACCTCGTTTGTAGTAAAGTCGATCGTCTTGATAATTAAGTTGCAGCAACCAATCAAAATCCTCAATTGCTGCACCGTACTGTCCCGAAATTCCTTTTTGATATGCTCGCTCAATAAAATCTTCCGCATTAAATTGAGTATTAGTGTGATTGGGATTTTGATTAGCAGGATTTGGCGGCTGTAACTGGCGAATATTATCTAGACACTGACGGCATTTAGCCACATCTTTTTGTTCTAGGTAGATTTCTGCGGCTTTTTTATAGTTAGCGATCGCGGCTTGTATATTGCCCAATTTCCGGCAAGCAGTTGCTCTCAGATTGTAACCTGGTGCATAGTTTGGATTTATTTTTAGTAAGCGATCGGCATCTGCTATTGCTGCTTCAATATTTCCCAAAGCTAAGCGAGCTAGACTTCGCCCGAAGTAAGCTTCTATATTATTAGGATCGATTTGCAAAGCGCGATCGTAATCTTCAATTGCACCCTGTATATCTTGGGAATCAAACTTTGCTAAACCCCGTTGATAGTAGGCGTCACCAAACTGCGGATTTATTCGCAAAACTCGATTAAATTCGTGAATTGCTCCGGAGATGTCGCCCTGACGAAACTTGTCTATACCTCGATTGTAAAATTCTTGCTCCATTGCCAGAGATACAGCGGTTCCCGCTGTAAAGAGGTACAATAAGATATGATTGTTGTAGTCAAAGCTAATGAAAGCATATTCCCTCGATCTGCGGCGAAAAATAGTAACAGCACATTTGGTAGAAAAGATTCCAATTAGGAAAGTAGCTATCCGCTTCGCTGTCAGTAAAAGTTTAGTTCAAAAATTGGTAAAGCAGCAACAAACCGAAGGAAATTTACAACCCAAACCGAGGGGAAAACCGCAATTCAGTTATTTGACAAATGCCGAAGCAGAAATCAGAACAATGGTAGCAGAGCATCCAGACGCCACCTTATTGGAGTTATGTGAATTATTTGCACAACATACCGGAAATTGGGTGAGTCGGACAGCAATGTGTCGCTATTTGCAGAAGTTAGGACTTAATCGTAAAAAAAAACGTGGTACAGCAGCCAAGCTGGGACAGAAAGAGTCCAAAAATTAAGAGTGGAGTATTGGCAAAAAATCAAAGATACCGAGCCAGAAAACCTGGTATTTTTGGATGAAACTGGGATTCTACTAGGTTTAACCAGAACTCATGCCCGTTCGCAGCCAGGGACAAAAGTAACTGAACTCAAACCATTTTACCGAGCCGCAAAAGTTACAGCTATTGGCGCAATTAGTCTTAAGAAAGTACTGGCATTAATGACAATGAATGATTCAATGGATGGAAAGGCATTCACTGTATTTATTGAAAAACTTTTATGCCCTCAATTATGGCCAGGAGCGGTAGTAGTAATGGATAATTTACCTGCCCATAAACTAGCATCTATTGAACCAATGATTAATGCTGTTGGTGCTAGGATTATTTGTTTATCCCCATACTCTCCTGATTTTAATCCCATTGAACTCTGGTGGTCACAACTCAAATCTTTTTTGCGAAAGTTCGCTCCCACTACCACATCTATGATTGATAGAATAATTGCAGTTGCCCTCCATTTGATCGATCCTCAACATTTAAGAAATTGGTTCACTCGTTGCTGTTACTGTACCTCATAACAGCGGGAACCGCTGTATTTTTATTTAAATTAAGCTTAACTCAACTGCCGCGATTTCCTTTTGGTACGCATACGCCGAATTAGCCACAAACCGAGAAAATAGCTAGCCACAGCAGACACAGACGCCACCACGAAGCAACCCACCAGGAGATCGGTGACAAACTCTGTCCCCAATTGCATCATATCGTGCCATGAATCCAGACTCTCACTAGCAAAAGATAAGTCAGAGCCTAAAAGCGATCGACCAACTTGAAAAGCGAATGTATAAAGCGGTACTGCGGTAAAGGGGTTACTGATCCAAGTTGCTGCCGCCGCCACCATTTTATTGCCGCGTATCAAAGCGGCGATGAGGATTGCCACCGCCATTTGTGTAGCAATCAGAGGAAATAAACCGGCGAAAACTCCCGCCGCTAAACCTCTCGCTATAGATTCTGGACTTCCTCGCAGGCGAAGAAAGCGCAAGTAAAAGTAATGCAAGCTGCGTCGCCAACGCGAAGCTAAGTGTTTGGATTTTCGGTGTCGAATAGATATTGATTTTGTTGGTAAGGTGAGTAAACTTTGCTCAGATTCTCTAGACATCGGTGCCAAAAAGGTAGCAAATTTGGTGTCAACAAAGATGCAAGGATATTATTTTTTAAGTTAAACGATCGCTCGGTCGATAGACAGCACCCAGCGAACGATCTTGATTGATTTCGATGACTAAATTTACCCAGTTTAGGTTTCTTGTCAAAGGCTTGATGAAAAGATCCGGGTGGAGACTTCGCCAAAAGTACTCAACAAATCGATCCACAATTTCATCTGTCATTCCGGATTTTCCACTGGCTTTAGCAAGTTGTTCTGCTTGACGCCGCCACTGCTGGGAGAGGCGATAATCTGTTGGATATAACACCATCAAACGATCCAACCGCTCCCACAAAGGTAAATATTCTTCTAACTTAGCATTCATATCGCGGGCAAAACGGCGATCGGCTGCTGTCACAATCGGCGGCGGCGCAGTGTCAAAAGCTGCCGGATCGATCGGTCGCACGCCGACAAACCAACCTTCAAACAGTACAATATCTACATTTTCTACTGTTTCGGGTTGCGTGCGATCGCCAGATCCACCCCAAGCAGATTTATCAAAGCGAGGTATTTCGATCTCACCCTGCTGTTGGCGCAATTTATCCAAAACCCCAATACCCAACTGGACATTGTGGGTTCCCGGTGGCCCGCGCCAAATTAACCGGGGGTCTTCTTCTTGCAGACGTTGGCGTTCTGCATAAGTTTTGTAAAGGTCGTCTAGGGAAAGGCCAAGAGTGCGGTAACCCAAATGAGCGAGGATTATTTTGAGAATTGCTGCTATTGTAGTTTTGCCGGTACCCTGTCCGCCTAAAATACCTTGGATGAGAGGGCGTCCCAAAAGTTGGCGATATTCAGCCAACTGCATTGCCAAGGGCAGCCATAAGTTCCAAAGAGTTTCCTCGATGACACTTTCGCCGGAAAACCCTTTGTTTTGGCAAAATTCGGTAACATCTGAGCATACGGATTGGAAAAGATGCGATCGCAATCTGACTTGTTCAACCGTATTTTCTGGTGTAATGCCAAATGCTTTTGCCCGTAACTCATCCTCGATTAGCGAAATTGCCAGCTTTTCGGGAAAATATCCCAACATACATTCTTCTGAAGTCAAATATTTGAAAATATTGCCCAAATATGAGTTATCTTGCACCATAACATTACGATCCGAGCTTGAAAGCTTCGATAAACAGGCTGTAGATTAAACCTATTTTGAGAGCATTCAACATCTGGGCTAACAAAGAGCGCGAACCTCCCTGCCATTTAGTCCCGTAAAAAATACGACTGGCTAACTCGGTAAATAGCACTAAAAGTCCAGCTCCAATAATATCCCAGTCCGCAGCTTGTCCGGCTGTAGTCGGAATCGCCGTTCCCAAAAAAACTCCAAACAGCAAGCTAATCGTCATTAGGGATAGTCGCCGCCAGGGGTTGCCAAACCAGCTACTAAGCTGAGATGCGAGAATGTTCGCTAGGTTGTTGAGACGAGTGTTTTGCATTGTTGAGTATTAAGAAATTCAGAACCGCCCAATCTTTCTTTGAATGGATATATTGTCTTTCTCAAGCCTGTTCCCATACATATGGGGATCTGTTATATCAAAAAGAACAGCCTTGAAAGTCTAAAAGAGATTATCGCTAAAAACTATGAATCTAAAATTGCTATTATATCCTGCTGCTAGTATTGCTGTTCTGTTCTTAATCTTGCTTTTGGTACTGCAACGGTGGCAGATTACTATTACTATTGATTCACTTCCATCAGAAGAAAATTTGCTTGTCGAGCCTTCCCCAGATACAGCGTCTGTTACCAGCGCAACTGTCTCTACACATACAAATCCGAAATCGGTACCCACTTTAATAGCTCCCTTAACAAACAAGCCAACACAAGCACCCAGCTCTGTTCGTGGCCCGGTGGCGGCTCCTCCAGGAGTATTGCGGTTGAGCAATCAAACAGAGCATCCCATCCGGGTCGCATTTCTAGCTCGACAGAAAGCAAGCAAATCTGGCAAGCAGTCTGCCTACGGCGAACCGGCGCACTGGGATTTTGCCCCTGAAGAAGGAGCCCAGAAAGGTCTGATTCTCTCTCTGCCTACCGGCTTTGTGAAGCTGGAGGAGGGAGATATTTTGATTGCTTTTGCTCAAGATGGCACTCGTCGGTACTGGGGGCCATATGTTGTGGGCGCAACAGCGATGCCGATTTGGGATCGAAAAACTTTGGAGTGGCAACTGATTTTGCAACCTTGACAGAAATCCGGTTTTTGAGAAAAACCGGGTTTCTTCATGGCTTCAGTAGGCCAGAAACCCGGTTTTTGAGAAAAACTGAGTTTCTTGAGCCCTTCCAATTTGTCGTGTTTTTTGCTAACTTGTCGTTTTGGTGACATCCAGCCAAATCAGCCCTATCGGGATGGCATAGCCTGACCGTACATAACAAACGATCGATGATTGAACCAAACAAAGTTATAGTTTAAAGGCGAAACTAAATTCGATCGCCTTCAAAAAAACTGCCTTCTCAAGGAAGCAAAAAATATTTTTGTACCCCCAAACCCAAAATGAAATTTAAACTCAATACCTGGTTGAATTCTTTGGTTGCTGCAACAGGCCGGGTCAGATTATACATTTGTTTAATTATCATAGTTCCTTTAATTTTGCTTTGTCAAGAAATCCAAAAAACCAAAGTTTTTGCAGGTGAAGTAAATTTTTTGCAATGGCTGCACCAGGTTATTCATCCTATAGCAGGTGCGGTTTTATCTGTGTTTTATTTTGTTGGCGATACCCACTTCGCCGCCCTGGTAGTTGTCATCAGTTTAGGAGTACTCTGCTGGAAACGCTATTGGCGACAAGCCACAACTTTAGGATTTGCTACTCTGAGTGTTTTGTTGCTTGTTGATGAAGTGCTGAAACCATTTTTTGCTCGCCGTCGTCCGCCGGAACGTTTGGACAAATCTGCGGGAGGCTATAGTTTCCCAAGCGGTCACGCTACAGGCAATGTTGTACTGTATTTTTATTTAGCTTATCTCCTGGCAGCTAGGTATCCTAAACTCAGTATCTATATTTATGGAGCAACAACTTTATTTCTAATATTAATGGGTTTGAGTAGTATGTACCTGAGAGTACACTGGCCTTCCGATATCGTTGCTGGTTATGCCTTTGGGTACATTTGGCTGACTATCTGCTTGGCCATACTAAACTTCTCAGGGCCGAAAGAAAAAAAGTATTAGACAAGTTTAATTTCTGGGGGAGCGGCAAACAATGAATATTAACAAGGTAAAAAGTTGGTGGAAATTTTTGGAAAAATCTCCAAGTTTAAATTGGAAATTATCGATTATATGGTTGTTCATACTTAGCTGTGTAGCTTTTTTGTTTAATTTGGGCAGCATCGGTTTGGTGGATAAGACAGAACCGATGTTTGTAGAAGCAGCACGTCAGATGTCGGTGACTGGTGATTGGATTACACCGTATTGGAATGGGGAAACTCGTTTTGATAAACCACCTTTGGTTTATTGGTTAATGGCGATCGCATTTAAAATCGTCGGTGTGAACGAATGGGCGGCAAGATTGCCTTCTGCACTGGCGGCGATCGCACTCGTGGTATTAGGATTTTATACCCTGCGATATTTCGGCTTTTCCCGTCCCGCTCATGTTAGCCTACTTCCTTCTTCCCCAGAAGATCGGGAGAGCGATCGACAATCTTCTCAGCCAGAAAAAATCCGCCATCCACAACGCGAACTGTGGATATCTGCTTGGATCGGTGCTGCCATCCTAGCCTTAAATCCTGCGTGGATCGCCTGGGGAAGAACAGGCGTTTCCGATATGCTGCTGGCTAGTAATATCAGCATGGCACTCTTGACATTTTTCATAGGTTATGCTTTAAACGATGCCAAACCTCATCCTCTCTCCGTCTCACAAGAAGAGGAGAAGATGGATTCAATTTCCCCTCAGCGTTCTTCAATTTGGTATATCGCTTTCTACGTATTCATCGCCTTAGCTGTTCTAGCAAAAGGGCCAGTCGGTGCGGTATTGCCTGGTCTGATTATTGGCGCATTCCTGCTGTATCTGGGCAAATTTAGGGAAGTTGTGCGAGAAATGCGATTGTTGCGGGGCATTTTAATTACGATCGCGATCGCAATACCTTGGTTTGTCTTAGTAACATTGGCCAATGGCAAAGCCTACATCGATACATTTTTTGGATATCACAACGTTCAACGCTTCACCAGCGTAGTCAGCAGTCACCGTGGCCCCTGGTATTTTTATATTCCAGTAGTGCTAGTTGGCTTTGCACCTTGGTCGATATATTTGCCAGTTGCGATCGCTCGTTTGCGCTTTTGGCAAAGAGAAAAATGGCAACAATCTCCCCGTTCCACTCAACTCGGTTTATTCGCCTTATTTTGGTTTATTGGCGTCTTTGGTTTTTTCAGCATTGCAGTTACCAAACTACCCAGCTACGTACTGCCTTTAATGCCAGCTTGCGCCATCATGGTAACGCTTTTTTGGAGCGAATTGATGAGCGAGCGGGAGAGCAGAGGTGCAGATGATAAAAAGAACAAAAAAAACATCGGACTGTTTGTTAGTGCAATTTTTAATATTGTATTTTTGTTAGTTCTTGCAGCTGGAACTTTCTTCAGTCCCAAGTTAATCGGATACGATCCGGCTGTGCCACAAATGCGTCAGGCGTTGGCACAATCTGGTTTACCAAGCCTAAGCGGGAGCGTATGGTTAGTAACAGCAATTGCCAGCCTATTTTTAGTATTGCGAAAACAGCAATGGCGTTGGTTGTGGAGTACAAACCTAGCAGGGTTTTTGGCATTTATGATATTTGTTGCACCACCCGCCGCTTTGCTAGTAGATGGACAGCGCCAGCTACCTTTACGAGAAATGTCCGCCTTTATTAACCAGGTAAGACAACCAGAGGAAGATTTAATTCTGATTGGTTTCATCAGACCTAGCATGACGTTTTACACCAGGCAAACGGTGAATTATATCAAAACATCAGACGAAGCGATATCCTACATTGAAAAAACTGCTGCCACTAAGCCTACGCACCTAATCCTCACCAAGCCGGATAACCTCAAGCCAAATTTCCTCAAGCGTTATCAATATAAACAATTAGGATCGTCTGGTGCTTACAAACTGCTGCGAATATCCACAAAAGTCAAAAGCCAAAATGTAAAAGTAAAAACTCAAGGCCCACCCAATCCAAAATCCAAAATCCAAAATCCAAAATCCAAAATCAGGTGACTATTCTAGACTCTTTCAAAAAGAGCGCGATAAACCGGTTCGCCTTTTGCTTGGGTGGCGCGTTCCCGTTCGGTGGAAACTGGAAGCGGATTGGTGGGAAGCCATTGGGAGGAAGTTCTTTGGAAAGCTGGGTGAGAATGGAAGCGATCGCACATTTCGATCGCCACTTCCTCCACATCAGATTGAATAAATACCGATCCCCCAGGCGCGAGATAATCTGCCAAATCCGCCACCGTATCCGCTTGCACCATGCGCCGCTTCTGGTGTCGCTTTTTAAACCAGGGATCGGGAAATTGAATCGTCACTCGCTGCAACATTCCCGATGGTAAAGAACTTAACAACGGACGCAGCGACTTATTGACATTGCAAAACAAGTAGTGTATATTCCGCAAACCCAGTTCGTCTCGCAGTCTATTTGCTTCCTCCACCAAAGGGTCTCGAATTTCCAACCCCAAATAATTCCAATCCGGCTGCAACTGTGCCATGCTTAAAACAAACCGTCCCCTAGCGCAGCCAATATCCAAATGCAACGGCAGGGTCATATCGGCATAAATCTTCGTCCAATCGGGGGGAGGAGTCGGTGTCTGATACTTACTGCTGAGGGGATTGACGTGCTGGCGAACTCGAACCGCTGCCAAAATTAATACTCCTTATCAACAAAATTAACTACTTCCAGTTGAGGTCGCATTAGCCAAGCATTAGCTATACTCGACGGGGATCGCTTTTTTGGCTTATGGGTCTAAACTTTCGATTTGCTATAGTAAGCGACTTACACATCGCCCTGCCTCACACCATATGGGATAATCCGAGTCGATTTCATCTGGTGGAAGTCAGTATTCCAGCGTTGGAGATTGTTCTGAAGCATTTAGAACAACTCGATTTGGATTTTCTGCTTCTACCGGGAGATTTAACCCAACACGGCGAACCGGATAATCATGCGTGGTTGCAGGAGCGTTTGTCTCAACTGCCTTTTCCAGTTTACGTCGTGCCGGGAAATCACGATGTCCCCAGTTTGCACGCTACCGAAAAGGCGATCGCATTTGCAGATTTCCCTCACTACTACCGCAAGTTTGGCTACGACAATCCAGCACAATTATATTACACTTGTCAAGTACTGCCGGGGGTACGTTTAATCGGACTCAATTCCAACATATTTGATGCAGAAGGCAAACAAATCGGACGTTTAGACGATCGTCAGATAGAATGGCTCAAGCAAGTTCTGGCTGAGGCGTCCGACGAATTGGTGCTGGTAATGGTGCATCATAACGTTGTGGAACATCTCCCCGGTCAATCTCGCCACTCACTAGGACGGCGATATATGTTGGAAAATGCACCGGAGTTGCTTTCCATATTGCGATCGGCTGGAGTCCAACTCGTGTTTACCGGACACTTGCACGTTCAGGATATCGCCCACAGCCAAGGCATATACGACATTACCACAGGTTCTCTAGTCAGTTATCCTCATCCTTATCGGATTTTAGATTTCCGTACCGATAAACTGGGTAGAAAATCGTTGCAAGTAGAGACGCATCGGATCGAATCGGTACCAGATTGGCCAACTTTACCGCAGATATCGCGAAAATGGATAGCCGATCGCAGTTTTCCCTTCATGCTCAGACTGCTCACCGAACCACCCTTAAGTTTACCTCGCGCCACAGCAGAGGAACTCGCGCCAAGTTTGCGCTATTTTTGGGCAGATATTGCTGGTGGTGATGCCACATTTGATTTCGCACATTTTCCACCTCAAGCGCGACGCTTTTTCGAGAGTTTTGGTGCGATTAGCAATAACGGTACACCTACCCCGATCGATAACCATGCCACGCTTTTGCTTTAGAATTTCTGTACATCTGGACTTTGAATAAATCAAAACATGACTGTCAGCGCGAGTTATCACTTTGATGAATTTGTCAGCAAACTTTTGGCTGATACTGTTGTAGCTGCCAAAAATATCAAAGATGCTCGTATTAAAAGTATGACTCTATGCCGCATAGCTCTCCACTATGCAAGATTTGAACAGCAAAATCAAGCTCTGGATATTTTATTTCAAGCTCTTAACACCGCTAAAGATATTAAACAATCAGGAAATCAAGTCAAAGCAATGGGCGAACTAGCAGGAATATGTCTGTTTGAGCCTGCACTGCAAAATCAAGTAGACGAAATATTAACTCAAGCTTTACAGGTTGCTCAAAATATAGGCAGTTCCCAAGAAAGAGATCTGGCGTTAGCAGAAATTGCCTTTCGTTACGCGAGCGCTGAAGAAAGCGCTCGGGCTATGCAAGTATTGGATTTGGTTGGAGAATCTTCAACCAAAAATTATGCAAAAAGCTGTTTCGATCGGAGTTTAATTGACTATTATATTGATTTGGGTAAACATGACCGAGCAATCGAATTAATTTCCGAATCGGAAACTATCTGTTCGGACGATAAATTGGCAATGCTTACATCAATATCTGTTGATTCCGCAGACTTAGAGCAGTTTGAGCTAGTCGATCGCGCTCTAACTCAAGCAATGCAAATACTTTTTAACTTAAATGATTGTAGGGAAAAAGTTTTATATTTGGCAGAAATAGCTGAGGGATATTCCCTCATAGGATACCGCGATCGAGCAATTCAGATACTGATGCAAGCCCTGGATGCAATCAAAAACATTCAAGAAGAAAACACAGAAGATAGAGCTTATATGTTGGCTAAGATTGCTGACGGATTCGCTCTAGCAGGTCAACCCGACTATGCCTTACAAATAGCTGAAACTATAGAAAATACTGAGCCAGCCTTATATTGGAAAGTCGATGCCTTAGATAAAATAGCAGGTGCTTATGTAGAGGCTGGCCAGATCGAGCGAGCTAATGCTGCATTATTTGAAGCTTTTGAACTAGCTAACTCGATGCCAAATCCCAATCAACAAAAAGCGTATTCATTAATTCAAATGGCTGAAAAATCTGTAAAATCTAGCAGGATTGATAGAGTTGCTGAACTATTAAGTCAAGCTTTTGAAATTACCCAAAGTTTAAAGCATAGTAAGGAAAAGTACGAAACTCAATTGTCGATCGTTTTCTGGTATAAAGAGGCGGTATTATACGATCGAGCATTAGAAATTGCTATCCATATCGAGGATAGAAGTTCAAGAAACAAAGCTTTGAATTTATTAGCTTCCAGCTATATAGATGCAGGAAAATTAGAGGATGCCGTACAGTTGCTAGAGACGATTGACGACCCTGTGTATAGATGCGAGCCTTACTCAAAAATTGCTGCTAAACATACCAAATCAGGACAAATAAAACAAGGGTTGGAAATGTTTGCCAAAGCTGTCGCGATCGCGAAAAGTATCAAAAATCGCAGGGAAAGACAATTGGGATTAATACAAGTTATTACTAGCTATATGAATAACTGTGAATGCAGCTATATTGTTGAAATTGTTGAGATTGTTAAAACCATCAAAAATGCTTCCTTAGAAACCTATTTATTAACACGGATAGTTTATTTTTATAATCAGTCCGGACAGGAAACTAAAGTTATTTACCTTTATCCTCAAATAGTTCCCAAAATTGAGCGCATGAAAGACAGTCCTGCCAAAACTAGCTTTATGGCTGGTATATATTCGGGATACGCTAAAGCAGGTCAATATAACCAAGCCCTAGATTTTGTAAGAAAAATTAAGCATCCAGAAACGAAAGTACAGGCATTACTTGACATCGTAGATATATACGCAGCAGTAAATAGTCATTAGTCACCAGTCAAAAGTAAGAAGTTAGTAATTCCCCTCTCCCTTCTTCCCTCTTTAGCGAAAAAAAGGGGTTTCAAGTCTCTCATTTTAATGGGAATCATCAAAAAATTTTTCCGAATTTCAAGCTCCGCCCTTTCCAGGCGGAGCCAATTCAA